>JAPXKQ010000081.1:0-10961 GCA_033809995.1 Tissierellaceae bacterium | reverse complement strand
ATATAGTAACATGGGCGCTAGGTCATTTAGTTACACTAGCAGACCCTGAAGAATACGACAAAAAGTTTAAAAGTTGGGATATAAACGACTTACCTATATTGCCAAATGATATGAAATTAGTAGTAATCAAGCAAAGTAGCAAGCAATTTTATACCGTAAAAGAGTTGATGAATAGGAAGGATGTTTCTGAAATAATCATAGCAACTGACGCAGGACGAGAGGGAGAATTAGTTGCAAGATGGATAATAGAAAAAGCTAATGTACGAAAACCCTTAAAACGACTTTGGATATCATCAGTGACTGATAAGGCAATAAAAGATGGTTTCAACAAGCTTAAAGATGGTAAGGCTTATGAAAACTTATACGAATCAGCAAAGGGCAGAGCGGAGGCAGATTGGATAGTAGGTATAAATGCCACAAGAGCATTGACAACTAAATACAATTCTCAGTTATCCTGTGGAAGGGTACAGACACCAACATTGGCAATAATAGCTCAAAGAGAAGAAGAAATAAAAAACTTTGTACCGAAGGCATATTATGGAATAACTGCAAATACAAAGGACTTAAAACTAACATGGCAGGATAAAAATAATAATACTAGAAGTTTTAATAAAGAAAACATAGATAAGATATTAACTTCAATTAAAAATAAAGATGCACAAGTCATAGATGTAAATAAATCTTTAAAAAAATCATATTCTCCAGGGCTATATGATTTGACTGAACTGCAAAGAGATGCAAATAAAATCTTCAATTTTTCAGCTAAAGAAACATTGTCCATAATGCAAAGACTTTATGAAAATCATAAGATATTGACATATCCAAGAACTGACTCAAGATATCTTACGGAGGATATAGTCCCAACCTTAAAGGATAGATTAAAGGCAATAAATATAGGTCCTTATAGCAAATTTGCATCAAATATTTTGGGAAGGCCAATAGTTGGAAACAAATCCTTTGTAGATAATTCAAAAGTAACGGACCATCATGCCATAATACCAACAGAGCAAAGGGTTATATTATCAGAATTAAGCGATAAGGAACGAAAAATATATGATTTAGTAGTTAAGAGGTTTTTAGCAGTACTTTATCCCCCATTTGAATATGAGCAAACAACAATAAAAGCTAAAATCGGAGAAGAAAGCTTCGGTGCAAAGGGCAAAAGGATAATAAAAGAAGGATTCAAAGAAATTTATTCAGTTAATGAAGATGATTTAGAAGATGACGATATTGGAGAGCAAGTATTACCATTAATCAATAAAGGAGATAAATTAAAAGTCATATCAGTAGTTCAAACCAATGGAAAAACAAAACCACCGGCTCCATTTAATGAAGGGACTTTATTATCAGCTATGGAGAATCCAACCAAATACATGGAAACTCAAAACAAAGAGCTTGCAAAGATACTTGGAGAAACAGGTGGAATAGGTACAGTAGCAACTAGGGCAGATATAATAGAGAAACTATTCAATACCTTTCTAATTGAAAATAGAGGTAAAGATATCTTTATCACAGGTAAAGGAAAGCAGCTATTAGAGTTAGTCCCTGAAGAATTAAAATCTCCTGACTTAACAGCAGAGTGGGAAAAGAAACTAGGGCTAATAGCTCAGGGTAAACTAAATAGAAAAACCTTTATCAATGAAATGAAAGAATACTCAAAGGAAATAATAAAGGATATAAAATCAAGCGAAGAAAAGTTTAGACATGACAATATGACTAGAACCAAATGTCCTGAATGTGGTAAGTTTATGCTTGAAGTAAAGTCCAAAAGGGGTAAGATGTATGTCTGCCAAGATAGGGACTGTGGCTACAGAAAACCCATCTCTCAAACAACCAATGCCCGCTGTCCTAATTGCAAAAAACGATTAGAATTACGAGGGGAAGGGGAGGGACAAATATTTGCCTGTTCCTGCGGTTATAGAGAGAAGCTTTCAACATTTAATGAAAGAAGAAAACAAGAAAAAAATCAGGTAAACAAAAAAGAGGTTTCAAAATTTTTAAAGGAACAAAAGAAGAGTAGTGAAAATCTAAATACAGACTTAGCTGATGCATTAGCAAAGCTTAAGTTGAAATGATAATAATTAAGACACCTGAAAATGTTCAGGTGTCTTAATTTCAATATTATTCATCTTTTCTAAAGTGATTATACTTAGAAAATTTTTCCCTAATATTTGGGAATGCTTTTTCCAAACGTCTATGAACAAATCCTTTATCCTTGATAAGCTCTTCATATTTTACCATAAGCTCTTCGATTTTTTGTTTTCTTTCTTCTAGGTTATCTTCTAATTCCATTTTTTGTTTATCCAATTTTTGTATTACATTGTCCTTAGTATTGATTGCCAGTGTTACTCCTTTATAAATATTCTCACCAATATCATCTGAATTGGATCTTATTTTTTGGGCTATATCATCAAGTATAACTAAACGTCTCTTTATTTTCATAATAGCTAATACTGTAATGATAAAGTCAGTTATAAAATAAGCTAATAATAGAACTAAAAGTACATTACCAATCCTATTATCAAAAAAGGATACAACCTTGGCTATGGATGGGTGAACTATAATTAACATAAATACTGCTCCAAGACCCCATGCAATAGAAAAGGAGAGACACACATATCCTTTTATATTAAAAGGTGCATTTGTATAATCCCACCATTTATCGTTAAATACTTTCTCAAGTATAAACCCAGTAATAAATTCTAAAACCGTGGTAAGAAAGAAAGATCCTATGAATAATAAAAGTGGATTATTGACTAGTGATTTTAGACAATATATTAGTATAATCATACCAAATCCATAAATAGGACATACTGGTCCATTTAAGAATCCTCTATTGATAAACTTTCCACGGTGTACTGTTTGATAAGAAACTTCCACGCACCAGCCAAGGAAAGCATAAACAATAAAGAACCATAGATAATCCAATATTGTATATGTCATAATACCCCCCGATTTCTATATAGCCCATTCACCATCTTTAAATATTTGCACCTTTTCTCCATCATTAGTTTCCCCAACTATTGATAAGTCAGCAGAGCCTACCATAAAATCTACGTGAGTTAGAGAATTATTGACTCCTGACTTTTCCAATTCCTCATCAGTCATATTTTCTCCGCCTTCAATATTTGTAGGATAAGCCTTACCAAAAGCAAAGTGACAGGATGCATTTTCATCAAATAAGGTGTTTAAAAATACGATATTTGACTGAGAAATAGGGGAACTATAAGGTACAAGTGCCACCTCTCCCAAGTGCTTAGCCCCTTCATCGATATCAAGTAGGTCTTTTAGAACTTCCTCTCCAACCTTAGCCTTAAAATCTACCACTTTACCATCTTTAAAAGTAACACTGAACTCATCGATTAAGCTACCACTATAATTTAAAGGTTTTGTACTATATACAATACCATTGATTCCATCTTTATGTGGCATAGTAAATACCTCTTCAGTTGGCATATTTGCAACAAAATAAGTTCCTTTGGAATTGTCTCCTCCACCGCCAGCCCAGATATGTCCTTCTGGAAGCTCAACTACTAGGTCAGTACCATTACTTGCTGTATAATGTAATGATTTAAATTTCTTTTCATTTAAGAACTTAACCTTCTCTTGTAAAGTATCTAAGTGCTCTTTCCATGCTTCTACTGGGTCTTGTTGGTCCATTCTAGTTGCCTTAAATATTGCATCCCATAGCTTTTCCAATGCCTCATCATCACTTAAATCTGGAAATACTCTCTTAGCCCAATTTTTAGTTGGGATAGATATTACGCACCATGAATTTAAGTCGTTCATAGTATATTTTCTCCATTCTTTTAAAGCCATTGAAGCTGATTTATTTGCAGCAGCAATTTTCTTTGAATCAATCCCCTTCAACAATTCGGGGTCTTGTGCATGTATGGAAACAAATCCTGCACCTTTTTTTGCAAAATCCTCTAGTCCGTCTGCGAACCATAAAGGATAGTTTTCAAATACTTCCATTGGTGCATTTTCATACTTTAATCTTGTAATTACCTCATCATTCCAGTTCACATGTACTTCACTTGCCCCTGCTTCATAAGCGTGTTTAGCCAATAGTCTTGTAAATTCTGCTCCCTCAATAGGTGAGCTAATTACCATAGGCTCCCCAGCTTGAACATTGATACCTACTTTTACAATAAGTTTTGCATAGTCATTTAATTTAGTTTGAAAATCTTTCAAAAAATCACCTCATAGATTGATATTACTTATAGTTTAAAGCAATTGGATGGAAATGTAAATGGGGGACAAGATAGAAATATTTTGTGGGAAAAGAAGGAATTTTGAGATTTATGTAGAAGAGTATATATGACTACATTAATTAGGAGGACTCTATATGCAAATAAAAATAAGCTTTAACTCAGATAAAGATATAATTCTACCAATTCATTATAATTTTTTAATACAAGCCTTTATATATAACAATATCGATGGGAAGTTAGCAACATTTCTACATGATAATGGGTACATGGATAATGGAAGGACATTTAAACTATTCACTTTCTCTAGAATTTTAAGTAGGGGAAAAAAAGTTGATGATAAATTTAACTTCGGAAGGAAAATTCAAATAATAGTATCATCACCTTTAGACGATTTTTGCAAATCAATAGCAAACTTTATGTTACAAAGCCAAGATTTATATATAGGTGGAAATAACATAAATGTAGATCAAATTCAGATAATTAACAATTCTGTAGAAAAAGATGAAATTAAAGTTGAAACTTTATCTTCTATGGTAGCATATAGCACATTATTGAGACCTGATGGAAGTAAATATACTTGTTATTTTAGTCCTAGGGAAACTGATTTTAAAAGAATTGTATCTGAAAATACAATTAGAAAATTCAATGCCTTAAATAAAGCAAATCTATCTTTTGATAATGGAATTGAAATAGTTCCACTAAGTGAAACAAAACAAAATTATGTTTATTATAAAAATATATTAATAAAGGGGGCTTCTGGTAAGTTTATAATAAAGGGGAAAAAGGAATTATTACAACTTGGTCTTGATGCTGGATTTGGAAGTAAAAACAGTCAAGGGTTTGGTTGCGTAAAATTGATATAGGAGGGAGGGAATTTTAATGATTGAAGGTTTAATTCAAATAGGTGAAGCTTTACCTTCTGAAGAGGGTTCATTGTCTAGTTTTATTCTAGAGGTTAGTCCAAATAGAAAAAATAAGCAACTTAACGTACTTAAAATAATTTTTGACTTAACAAAAGAAAAATTAAGATTAGATGTCAATGAAGAGATGGACCATAATACTGCAAGAACATACAATTATATAGGTTCAGCAAGTGGACCTAATTCACCACAGTGGTATGTAAGCTCTACTATGCTAAATTATCATGTTTCAGAAACAATATATAATCTATCTAAGCTAGATTTAGGGAATGAATTAAATAATAAGATTAAGGAAATATTAGAGAAATATTATTACCTTATGGATGAGTCTTTGCCAGATAAGTATAAATATGTATTAGATATTGAAAGATTAGGAATTTCAAATAAGACGATGAAGGATATCTATTTAGAAGCCAAAAAGGATAAAACTAAACCTGGCGATATAGGTAAGAGTATTATATCCATAATTAATAAGGAAATAGAAAATTTTCTAAAAGAAAACTTTGATATGAAATTAAATGACTTTGGACTATTTACTTTATATATAGAAGGTGAACCACTATCACAAAACAAGAATTATATAGAAGAAGCAATAAAATCAAAAGAGCCCAAAATCAAGAAATCTGAAACTAATAGAGGTTCATGTAGTATATGTTTGAGCAATAATGAGGTTTCTATGGACATGACAAAGACAAAAGTAAAATTCTATACTACCAATCAGATTATTTTTGCTAATAATTTAGATAGGAATAATTATTTTAGAAATATGCAAATGTGTAAATCTTGTATGTCTAAGTATTTGGCTGGAGAAAATTATATGCAAAACAGACTAAGAACTAGATTATCTTCATTTGATGTGTTTATAATTCCCCAATTCGTTCAGGGGAAACCGCTTAATGAAAACGAATTAAATATAGTAACAGAAAAAATTATAAATTCATTTAATACCGTTAAATCTTTAAGTGGAATAAAAGAAATGAGAGATCATATATTTAATATTCTTGATTTAAAGGATATAGATGAATATTTTCTTTTAAACTTTATCTTTTATAAAAGCAATCAGGCTTCTACTAAAGTACGGGTATTAATTAAAGATGTAAATCCTTCTATATTTGAAAGAATTGCAGAATCATCCCTTAAATCTTACAATGATATTGTAGGGGTTATGGGACCAGGCTTAAAGGGAGAGATAAACCTTCAGACAGTATATTTTATGAATCCAATAAGGCTTAAGGATGGTGATCCAACTCAGTATAGGGATGTTTTACAAACCTATGATTCCATACTAACAGGAAGAAAACTAAATATTAAAAATGTTATAGGAAATATAATAGAATGCATTAAGATAATCAAATTTGAAAAAGGCTCCTACAATATCAATCCTAATGAAAATATTGATTTTTATGTCATTAGGGCTAATATGTATCTAAAATTTTTATTCTATTTAGGATGTATAAAAGGAGGGGATGGTATGGTTGTTAATGAACTAAATATTAAAGATGATTTAAAAAACTTTATACAAAAAATGAATTATTCCGAACAACAGATGGCAATGTTTTTATTGGGTTATTTAGTTGGTGAGATAGGTAATATTCAATATAAGAAAAATGATGGCGGGAATAAACCCATATTAAATAAACTTAACTTTAATGGAATTGATAAAATAAAGATAATCAGACTTACAAAGGATGTTTTCAACAAACTAAACCAAGAGAAAATTAGGCAGTATCATGAGTTAACATTTTTTGAAATGAAAAAATTGATTGATAAAAATATAGATTCGTGGACCTTGAATAAGGATGAAAATTTATTCTATATTTTATCTGGTTATTCTTATGCTACAACAAAACCAATGTTAAAGGGGGATAAAAATGAACAATAGTGAAATCTTATATCTTTATGATGCTAAACTTACAAATCCAAATGGAGATCCAGATGAGGAAAACAGACCACGTATGGACTATGAAAGAGACATAAACCTTGTTTCGGATTTGAGATTAAAAAGGTATATTAGAGATTATTTTCTACAAGAAGGACAAGATATTTTTGTAAGAAGGGTTGAAGACAAGCCAGTTACTGCAGACAAGAGAGTTAAGGATTTAAAAGACAATAGTGAAGAATGGATATTGGAAAATTGGATAGATGTTAGATTGTTTGGAGCTACAATGACTGTAAAAAATGATACAAGAACATATATTGGTCCAGTCCAGTTCAATTGGGGCTACTCCCTAAATAAGGTTGAGCTGCTAGAAGCAAGCATTACATCTCATTTTTCAACTAGTGAAAAGGCTACTCAGGGAACTATAGGCAAAGATTATAGAGTGAAATATTCTCTAATAGCTTTTTCGGGTGTAATAAGTGGCCAAAGGGCGGAAAAAACACATTTAAAGCCAGAGGATATAGATTTATTAGATAGAGCAATGAGAAATGCAATCCCAAATTTAGCAACAAGAAGTAAGATAGGACAATATCCTAGATTTTATTTGAGAGTGGAATATAAGGATAATCAGACAATACTAGGTGACTTAAGAGATTATATAAATTTAAAAGAAAAACAAGAAAGTATAAGAGATATTAATGAATGCACAGTAGAAATTGATAAGTTGATTGAGATATTGAACATAAACAAAGAAAAAATCAATAAAATATATTATTATAAGGATCCAAGTCTAAAACTAACAATAGCTGATGTTGAAGTAGTAAAAATTCAGGAGGGAATTCCAAATATAGCTTTTCAAGAGATTGTGTAGGTGATTTAATATGAGAGTTGTTGTATTTGATTTATACGGCAAATTTGCACATTTTAGAAAGTTTTATACCAATTCATCTTCTTTGACTTATGGTATTCCACCTAGAACTACAATTGCAGGTATAGTAGCTGCAATATTGGGACTTGAAAGGGATAGTTATTATGAATTATTTAGTTCAGAAAATCTATTCATAGGAGTAAATAAGCTTTCAAAGACTAGAAAGTTGCTCCAAACATTAAACTATATGAAAGCTACTTCAATGGCAGAATTAATTGCCCCAAAGGATCACACCCAAGTACCCTTTGAGATTTTAGCAGGAGAAGATAATGTAGTTTTTAGAATATATTTATCTCATAAGGATACTAACACATTTGTTGAAATAGATAATCGAATTAAAAATAATGATATAACATACCCACCATATTTAGGCAGTGCTAGCTTTGGATGCAATATTACTTATGTTGGTACTTACGATGCGGAGGTTTTAGATTGCAAAGACTATATAAAATTAAACACTGCAATAAGGTCTAGTGATATTGAAGAAATAAACATTGAAAATTACACAGGTAGATTGATAAAAGAGAGAATGCCTGTTGACTTTTACAATGGTAGAACAATAAAAGAGGTAACTACCTATATATACGATGATGAGGGTAATTTTATTGAAGTTAAGTTGAAAGATAAATTTGTTAAATTGTCAAATGGAGATGTAATTACGTTTATGTAAAGGTGATATAAATGATATTTTATTCGCATCCAGATAAACTATTAGTAGACCACTTATTGGAAGTATGTGATAAAGGAATTAATAAGGTATCAAATGAATTAAAGAGACCTTTTAAAATAGCTGCACTTTGTCATGACTTTGGAAAGTATACAACCTTTTTCCAAAACTATCTAAACAATAATAGAAGATCTGAACTATCAAATCATGGTTTTATATCTGCTATTTTTGCAGCTTTTGTATCAATTAAAGAATTTGGGGAAGATTCATATCTTTCCCTTATAGTATACAACATTGTCTTACATCATCATGGGAACCTTGAAAGTTTCTCTACAAACCTACCAACAAGATTTAAAAGAATAGCTATGACCGATTTTCCAATCAACTTATTAAACAAAATTGATATTGGTGAAAAACAGATAGGGAACATAAAAGAGAACAAAAATTATTTAATCAATGATTTTAAGCTAATTGGGTTAAGTGATGAATTGGATAAATTCTTAGATAATGATAAAGTAATACTTGAAGTTCTACAAAAGTTAAAGAAATTAGAATCTAAATTATCATTTACATTAAATAAAGACAATCTATACTTTTATCATCAAGAAATATACTCAGCGTTAATTTCTTCTGACAAAATATGTGCTTCAAGAATTGTTTACGAGAGTCCACTTTATTCAAGTTATCAAGAGATAGTAGAAATAAAAAAGAAAAGGTTCCAAGATGATAGTAAACAAATAAATAAAATTAGAGAAGGTATCTTCTTAAATGTAATCAATAACCTTGAGAAAAATTATAATAAGGCAAACATTTTTTCTATAACAGCTCCTACTGGTACTGGTAAAACTTATACAGGTTTTTTTGCTGCAACAAGATTAAGAGAATTGTTGGGATTAACGGGGAAAATAATTTACTCTTTACCATTTACCTCCATAATTGATCAAAATTATAAAGCAATAGTGGATATTCTAAATTCAATAGAACCATATAAAACAAATAAAGGCAGATATATTATTAAGCATCATAACTTATCCAAAACTGACTATAAAACAGAATACCATGATTATTCAGGGGTCCAATCAGAACTACTTATTGAAAATTGGGAAAGCGGTATAGTTGTTACAACATTTGTACAGTTATTTGAAACTATAATTGGTACTAGAAATAGAATGTTAAAAAAATTTAATTCATTAAATGATTCAGTAATATTAATTGATGAGCTTCAAAGTATTGATATTAAATACTATAATCTTATTGAATATGCCCTAGAAAAATTATGTGAATATACAAATTGTCGAATCATCATTATGACAGCAACAAAACCTATGATCCTAGAAAGTTCGTTAGAACTCCTACCAAATAATGAGGATTACTTTAGGCATTTTAATCGAACTAAACTTATTCCTAAATTAGATAGAATAAACATTTCAGATTTTATAGATTCATTTAATGATGATTTACAAGATAAATCTTATTTAGTAGTTTGTAATACCATAAACCAATCCATTGAAATATACAATGAATTAAAAAAATTGGATAGGGATATATATTATTTATCAACTAATATATTGCCATTTAAACGAAAAGAAAGAATTGAAGAAATTGGAATAAGGCTAAAGAACAATGAAAAGATTATTCTTATTTCCACTCAAGTAATTGAAGCTGGGGTTGATTTAGATTTTGATGAAGTAATAAGAGATTTAGCTCCCCTAGATTCAATAATTCAATGTGCTGGTAGATGTAATAGAAACTCAAGTAAAAATCAAGGTAAAGTAAGGGTTATTAATTTAGTCAATGAAGTTGGAGATTCATACGGAAAATATATTTATGGAAACACACTGTTAAATATTACTAGAGAACTATTAAGTGAAAAGGATTACTTTATGGAGGAAGATTACTTTGAACTTATAAACAAATATTATTCTTCTGTAAAGAAAGAGAAATCAGAAAAAGAATCTGAGGAGTTTATTCGGTCAATAAACAATTTAAACTTTAGTGAAAATGAATGGTCCTTAAATAAATTCTCTCTTATTAAAAACAATCCAGATTATATTGATGTATTATTTTTGTATGATGATGTTGCTGTAAAATATTATGAAGAGTATAAGGAAGCGTTAAAGTTAAAGAGTTTTGAGGAGAAGAGTGAAAAATATCTAGAAATAGGACAGGTATTAAAAAACTATACATTATCAATACCTATTAAATACTGCAGAAGTTTTGTCCCGGAATTTGGGATGCTTGTACTCCCGATAGAAGGTATAGAACAATTTTACGATGATGATACTGGATTTATTAGGAAAGATGCTGATACTTATATGATATTTTAAAGGTGATTTTAATGGATGATGAAAAA
>JAPXKQ010000080.1:0-11037 GCA_033809995.1 Tissierellaceae bacterium | reverse complement strand
GGATACTAAAAAACCTTATAGTGATCAACAAATTGCTGATATGTTAAAAGAAAAAGGAACAAAGATCTCTAGAAGAACAATAGCAAAATATAGAGATGAATTGAGTATACCGTCATCTTCTTTAAGAAGAAGATATTAATGCAAGTTATTTTTACATAAAATAACTTGCATTACCAAATATTATAAGATATAATCTTTTTAGATGGTTTATTTTTTTTATACTAAGTGGGACAATTAGTGAATATGTGGGACAAAATATGACCAAGTATTCGGGGGTGATTATATAGATATTATTAAATTAATAAAAAGCATTTCACCAGAAGTAAGTGATATTGTTGAAAAGAGATATTTAATTTTAAGATTTATCTATTATAATCAACCAATAGGTAGAAGATTATTATCACAAAAATTGGAAATGCCTGAAAGATATATCCGAAATGAAGTTAATACTCTCAAAGAACTTGCCTTGGTAATAATAGATTCAGCAGGGATGCATGTTACAGACGAAGGACGAACATTAGTAGAGGAATTTAATGAAATATATGCCCATATGAAAGGGATGCCTGAGCTACAGAAGAAACTTGAAGAGGCTTTAAAAATAAAAGAGGTTATCATAGTACCAGGAAATTCTCAAATGAATGGGTTAGTCCTAAGAGAAATGGGTAAAATTATATCAGTTGTATTAAAGGAAATTATTAGGCCAAAGGATATTATTGGGATAACTGGTGGTAGTACTATGGCTACTGTAGCAGAGGAGATGACCCCTGGTAGTAAACCATTTGATGTAACCGTAATTCCAGCAAGAGGTGGATTAGGTAAAGAAGTTGAGACCCAATCCAATTCTATAGCAGCAAAAATAGGTCAAAAACTTGGTGGGAATTATAGGCTACTTTATGTTCCCGATAGTTTAGAAAAGGAAGCCTTGGATTTTATAGTAAAAAATGATGAAATAAAAGAAGCAATTGAGCTAATTGACAATATGAAAATATTGATCTTTGGATTAGGTAGAGCAGATACTATGGCAAATAGACGAAATCTTCCTAAAGAAAAGGTTGATGAATTGTTAAACAATGGAGCAGTTGCAGAAGCATTTGGACATTATTTCGACATCGAAGGTAATGAAATATGGGAATATAAGACCATTGGACTATCCTTAAATAAATTTAAGGAAATGGAGCATATTATAGGGGTAGCAGGTGGTGAAGAAAAGGCTGAGGCAATTATTGCAATCTCTCATTTAAGTAGTGAAATGACTTTGGTAACAGATGAGAGTGCAGCCGTTAAGATTTTGGAAATAATTAATAATAAATTAACTAAAATATAAGTTTAAGGAGGAATTTTTTATGACTTACAAAGTTGGTTTAAGTGGATTTGGCAGAATAGGTAGAGACGTTTTAAGAGTTATTTTTGAAGAGAATGTTAAAGAATTTGAATTGGCAGCAATCAATGCTTCTGGTAACTTAGAAGACCTAGCATTATTATTCAAATATGACTCAATGTATGGTAAATTCAATGGTACAATTGAGACCTATGAAGGTGGCTTTATCATCAATGGTAAGAAGGTTCCAGTTGTAGCGCATAGAGACCCAGCCCAAATTCCATGGGGAGAATTAGGAGTAGATTTAGTAATAGATTCAACAGGTGCTTTCAAAGACAAAGCAGATTTAGAGAAACATATTCAAGCAGGAGCTAAGAAGGTTATGATTACTGCTCCAGCTAAGAATGAAGACATTACAATAGTAATGGGTGTAAATGATCATTTATATGATCCAGAAAAACACAATGTAATCTCTAATGCGTCCTGTACTACAAACTGCTTAGCTCCAGTTGCTAAGGTTATCTTAGAAAAATTTGGTGTTAAGAAAGGTTTAATGACTACAATTCATGCTTATACAAACGATCAACAGATATTAGACAAAAGACATAAAGACCCTCGTCGTGCTAGAGCAGCAGCTGAAAATATAGTTCCTACTACAACAGGAGCAGCTAAAGCAGTTGCATTAGTATTACCAGAATTAAAAGGTAAATTAAATGGATTCTCTGTTAGAGTACCAGTTCCTACAGTATCTATGGTAGACGTAGTATTCGAAGTTGAAAAATCAACTACAGTGGAAGAAGTAAATCAAGCACTTAAAGAAGCTAGTGAAGGCGAATTAAAAGGAATTTTAGGTTACTCTGAAGAACCATTGGTATCAAGAGACTATCAAAAAGACAATAGATCTTCTATAGTAGATGCACTTTCAACAATGGTAATAGATAATATGGTAAAAGTAATCTCATGGTATGACAATGAGTGGGGTTATTCAAACAGAGTAGTAGATCTAGCAAAATTAATCGCTGAGAAAAATTAATTCATTAGTCGGGTTCTCATTAAAGAGAGCCCGACTCTTAAACGTTAAGTGGGGTGAATAGGATGAATAAAAAGACATTAAAAGACTACAACTATGAAGGCAAGAAAGTATTGGTAAGATGTGACTTTAATGTGCCTATGGATGAAAATAAAAATATAACTGATGATATTAGAATTACTAGTTCATTGCCAACTATAAAATATTTAATAGAAAATGGGGCAAAAGTAATTTTAATGTCTCACTTGGGAAGACCAAAGGGAGAAGCAAATCCTAAATATAGCTTAGCTCCAGTTGCTAAAAGATTAAGTGAATTGCTAGGTAAGAATGTTTTATTCGCACAAGATGATATGGTTGTTTCAGAAAGAGTTAAGGACATGCTAAAAGATATGAAAAATGGAGATGTGGCTCTTTTAGAAAACACAAGATATAGAAAAGAAGAAGAAAAGAACGGTGAAGAATTTTCTAAAGACCTTGCTTCACTAGGAGAATTGTATGTAAATGATGCCTTTGGAACTTCACATAGAGCCCATGCTTCCAATGTTGGAGTATCAACTTACTTACCATCGGCAGTTGGATTCTTAGTTGAAAAAGAGATTTCAATTATGGGTAAGGCATTAGAAGAACCTGAAAGACCATTCTTAGCAATTTTAGGTGGCGCTAAAGTTTCTGATAAAATTGGGGTAATTGAAAATTTAATCAATAAAGTTGATTCTATAATCGTTGGCGGAGGAATGGCATTTACATTTCTTAAAGCGCAAGGATACAATATTGGTACATCCTTATTAGAAGAGGATAAGATTGAATTGGCTAAATCATTACTAGAAAAAGCTAAAGCTAATAATGTGTCTTTACTATTACCAGTAGATATTGTAGTTGCTAAGGAATTTAAAAATGATACTGAATTTAAAACTGTAAACATTGATAATATTCCTGATGATATGATGGGATTGGATATAGGCGAAGAATCAATTAAATTGTTTAGTGACGAAATTAGAAAAGCTAAGACAATAGTATGGAATGGTCCAATGGGTGTATTTGAGATGGATAATTTCAATAAAGGCACCTTTGCTATAGCAAAGGCATTGGCAGAGTCTGATGGTATAACAATCATTGGCGGTGGAGATAGTGCATCAGCTGTTGAAAAAGCAGGAGTAGCTGATAAAGTAACCCACGTATCCACTGGTGGAGGTGCAAGCCTAGAATTGTTGGAAGGTAAGGTTCTTCCTGGAATCGCAGCGATATCGGAGAGATAGTGAACAACACTATAATTAAAAATTAAAAGATAAAAATTAAAAATGAAAATCAAATCATTTTAATGAGAGTGAAAAGAGATAACCATTTTTAATTATTAATTCTTAATATTTAATTATCTTGAATTGTGAATTTTAAGTAATGAATTATGAGTTTAGTTTATTAAAATCGATAAACCAAAATATAAAATTTATTTAGGGAGGTATTTGTTTTGAGAACTCCTATAATTGCAGGAAATTGGAAGATGAACAATACTATAAAAGATGCCTTAAAATTAGTAGAAGACATAAAGGCACAAAACTTGAATGAAGGTGTCGAGGTAGTATTATGTACACCATTCACTGCATTAAAAGATGTTAAAGAAGCTATAAAAAATACTAATATAAAATTAGGTGCGCAAAATATGCACTGGGAAGATAACGGTGCTTTTACTGGAGAAATTTCTCCACTTATGCTAAAGGAATTAGGAGTAGATTATTGTATAATTGGTCACTCTGAAAGAAGACAGTATTATAATGAAACTGATGAAACTGTAAATAAAAAAATAAAATCAGCCTTAAATCATAGTATACTTCCTATAGTATGTGTTGGGGAAACTTTAGAAGAAAGAGAAGCCGGAAAAGCAGAAGAAATAGTAAAAAACCAGGTAATAAAAGCCTTTGAAGGGATATCAAGGGATAAAGTAAAAGATATAGTTATAGCTTATGAGCCTATCTGGGCTATAGGAACTGGTAAAACTGCCTCATCAGGTGATGCAGATGCAATGTGCGGATTTATTAGAGAAACTATAGGGGAAATCTATAGTGAAGAAGAAAAAAAAATAATTAGAATCCAATACGGTGGCAGTGTCAAACCAAGTAATGTAAAAGAATTAATGGATGAATCCAATATAGATGGGGCCCTTGTTGGAGGAGCTAGTCTAAAGGCAGAGGATTTTGTTAAACTTATTAATTTTTAGTGGAGGGCAAAATGGCTAAAAAACCTGTAATGTTGATGATTTTAGACGGTTTTGGCATAGGAAAAGAATATCCAGGAAATGCAGTATTTCTAGCTAATAAGCCTAATTTAGATAGATTATCAAAGAAATATTCTACAACAAGACTTGAAGCTAGCGGTCTTGCTGTGGGGTTGCCCCAAGGACAAATGGGTAATTCAGAAGTAGGACATTTAAATATAGGTTCTGGTAGGGTAGTATATCAAGAACTAACTAGAATTACAAAAGCAATAGATGATGGAGATTTCTTCTATAAAAAAGAATTTTTAGATGCAATTGATAATGTCAAAAAGAATAATTCAAAAATGCATCTAATAGGTTTAGTATCAGATGGTGGTGTTCACAGTCACATTACGCATTTGTATGGCTTGTTAGAGCTTATGAAAAGAAATTCAGTTGACAATGTATTTGTCCATGCCATATTGGATGGAAGGGACGTACCACCAACAATTGGGAAAGAGCATATTAAAGAATTAGAAGATAAGATAAAAGAGATTGGTGTAGGCAAAATTGCTACTGTGTCTGGTAGATATTATACAATGGATAGGGATAAGAGATGGGATAGAACACAAATAGCTTACGACGCATTGACACTTGGCAAGGGGAAGGAAGATGTTGATGCTATAGATGCAATAGCAAAATCTTACGATGAAGGAATCAATGATGAATTTATGATTCCAACAGTAATTAAAGAAAATGGAAAGCCTGTAGCAACAGTAGATTCAGGTGACTCAATTATCTTCTTCAACTTTAGACCTGATAGAGCAAGACAAATCACTCGTGCATTTGTGGATGAAGATTTTAATGGATTTGAAAGAGAAAGTCGCGTAAAAACCTATTATGTTACAATGACTGAATATGATAAGACAATGCCAAATGTTCATGTTGCCTATAAAAATGAGCCTATTACAAATACATTAGGAGAATATATAAGCAATAAAGGTCTAAATCAATTGAGAGCAGCAGAGACAGAAAAATATGCACACGTAACATTTTTCTTTAATGGTGGAAGAGAAGAGCCATTTCAAAATGAAGATAGAGTATTGATACCATCACCAAAGGTAGCGACCTATGATTTAAAACCAGAAATGAGTGCATATGAAGTCAAGGACGAAATACTAAATCGCATCAAAATGAATAAATATGATTTGATTATTTTGAACTTTGCAAACCCAGATATGGTAGGTCATACAGGAGTTATACCTGCAGCAGTTAAGGCAGTTGAAACTGTCGATGAATGTTTAGGGGAAATAATTGATTTGTTAGAAGAGGTTGGAGGTGCTGCAATAATAACCTCTGACCATGGAAATGCTGAGGAAGAATTAGATGAAAAGGGTAATCCTGTCACAGCACATACAACAAATAAAGTTCCACTAATTTTAGTTGGGGATACTAATATAAAGTTAAGAGAAGGAATCCTAGCAGACCTTGCTCCAACATTATTGGAACTAATGGGATTAGAAAAACCAAAAGAAATGACGGGAGAGTCATTGATAATTAACAATTAACAAAGAACAATTAACAAATGCAAGTTCACAAATCACAATGCACAATTTTGAAAGCAGTGATATCGGGGAAAGGACCTGATAGTGAAGAACTAAAAGTGAAGAGTGAAAAACAAGCTAGCAGCTAACAGCTAACAACTAACAACTAACAGTGAACAGCGAACAACAAAAATCCTGAATTCACCGCAGGATGTCATTCTGAGACGGGCAGTATAAGCCTTACTCACGAAGAATCTCCTCTTTTAGGACCACAAAGAACGACCCTAGATCCTTCGTTAACTCAGGACGATTCTTTACAAGAATCGATTGTGATTTATGAACTGTGAATTGGGAATTGTGAATTAAACAATAAGGAGTGATATATTTGAGTATAATAACTGATATTTATGCAAGAGAAGTGCTTGATTCAAGGGGAAATCCAACTGTAGAAGTAGAAGTATATACAGAGCTAGGTGCATTTGGCAGAGCTATAGTTCCATCAGGAGCTTCAACTGGCGCCTATGAAGCTGTAGAATTAAGAGATGGAGACAAATCTAGATTTTTAGGTAAAGGTGTATTAAATGCAGTAGATAATGTTAATAATATTATTGCAGAAGAAATTATAGGATTTGATTGTTTTGATCAAGTTGGTATAGACCAAGTTTTAATTGAATTGGATGGAACTCATAATAAAGGAAAATTAGGAGCAAATGCTATATTAGGAGTATCCATGGCTGTAGCAAGAGCAGCTGCTGAAGAGTTGGGAATACCTCTATATCAATATATAGGCGGAGTAAATGCAAAAACTCTTCCAGTACCAATGATGAATATTTTAAATGGTGGCGAGCATGCTGACAACAATGTTGATATTCAAGAATTTATGGTAATGCCTGTTGGAGCTAAAAACTTTAGAGAAGCTTTAAGAATGGGAGCAGAGATATTCCATAATCTTAGGGCAGTATTAAAAGGAAAAGGATTAAACACTGCTGTAGGTGACGAAGGCGGTTTTGCACCAAATCTATCAAGTAATGAAGAAGCTTTAGCAACAATTGTAGAAGCTATAAAGAAAGCAGGCTATGTTCCTGGTGAAGACGTAATGTTAGCACTAGACGTTGCCGCATCAGGAATGTATGATGAAGAAAGCAAGACTTACAATTTAGCTGGTGAAGGCAGAAAATTAACAGTAGAAGAAATGATTGACTACTATGAAGAAATGGTAAACAAATATCCTATAATCTCCATAGAAGATGGTCTAGCTGAAGATGATTGGGATGGATGGAAACTTCTTACTGAAAGATTGGGCAAAAAGATTCAACTTGTAGGGGATGACCTATTCGTAACAAATACTGAAAGACTAGCTAAAGGCATTGAACTTGGAGTTACAAATTCAATACTAATAAAATTAAATCAAATTGGTACAATAACAGAAACACTAGATGCCATAGAATTAGCAAAAACTCATGGTTATACAGCAGTTATATCACATAGATCAGGTGAAACAGAAGATTCAACAATAGCAGATTTAGCTGTAGCTACAAATGCAGGACAAATCAAAACTGGTGCACCTTCAAGAACTGATAGAGTTGCAAAATACAATCAACTTTTAAGGATTGAAGATGGGCTAGGAGATATGGCAAAATATAAAGGAAAGGCTTCTTTCTATAATTTGAATAAGTAAAAAACCAATAAATAAAGGGGGCTCAATAAAAGTGGGCCTCTTTTTATCTTTTTATCTTTTCTCAAAAGGCAAAAAGGCAATAATTTAATTGATTTTATAAATACCCTGTGTTAAAATGTTAATGTTATAGGTAAACAATCGTTATAAATTTATTAAAGTACGGGAGGTGTTTTCGTGGCAACATTTTTTTCGGTATTAATTTTAGTATCCAGTATATCTTTAATAATAAGTGTTTTATTACAAGAAGGTAGCGAAGAGGGATTAGGTACTATTGGTGGAAATGCACCAGAATCATTATGGGGCAGAAATAGAGGAACAAGTAAAGAAGCTATACTTCAAAGGGCAACAATTGTTTCTGCTATCGTATTTATTATTTCAGCATTAGCTTTGGCAGCTTAATATTAAGGAGGAAGGGTATAAATGAGTTTCGCTGTAATCGCCGCTCCGATAACAGGGGTATTGGCATTGTTATTTGCGTTTTACAAAGCATCTTCAATCGATAAAGTAAGCCCTGGAAATGAAAGAATGAAGGAAATTTCTACTTATATTCAAGAAGGTGCCATGGCTTTTTTATCAAGACAATATAAATCACTAGCGATATTTATCGTAGTATTATTTGCAATATTAGGTTTTTTAATTAGCTGGACTACTGCAATATGCTTCTTTTTCGGAGCATTATTCTCAATTTTTGCTGGATATTTTGGGATGAAGGTTGCTACAAAGGCAAATGTCAGAACAGCCAATGCAGCTAGAGAAAGTGGCATGACAAAGGCATTAAACGTAGCATTCTCCGGTGGTGCAGTAATGGGAATGTGTGTTGTTGGATTAGGTTTATTGGGTGTAGGCTTAGCTTACATAATATTTGAAGACCCTAATATAGTAACAGGTTTTGGTTTAGGTGCATCATCAATTGCTTTATTTGCAAGAGTTGGTGGAGGTATCTATACAAAAGCAGCAGATGTAGGAGCTGACTTAGTAGGTAAAGTAGAAGCAGGCATTCCTGAAGACGACCCAAGAAACCCTGCTGTTATCGCTGATAACGTTGGAGACAACGTAGGAGACGTTGCAGGTATGGGAGCTGACTTATTTGAATCCTATGTAGGAGCTATTATATCTGCTATTACACTTGGAATTCCAGCTTTTGGGGAAAGTGGAGTTCATCTTGCATTGGCACTATCTGCTGTAGGTATATTAGCATCAATAATAGGTGTTTATTTTGTTAAAGGGGATAGAGATCCTCAAAAAGCATTAAACCAAGGAACAATTGTAAGTTCTGTAATTACTATTGTAGGTGCATTTTTCTTAAGTAAATTATTGGTTGGTGAAACCAAGCCATTTATAGCAATTTTAGTAGGATTAGCAGTTGGTTTAATAATCGCCCGAATTACAGAATACTATACTTCAGGTGATCATAAACCTGTACAAAGAATTGCGAAAGAATCAGAAACAGGAGCTTCAACCAATATTATTGGTGGTTTATCTGTAGGAATGATGTCCACAGCACTTCCAATTATCGTAATTGCAATTGGAATAATCGCTGCTTATTATATTTCAGGTGGAACAGCTGAACCTGCAAAAGGATTATATGGTATAGCATTAGCAGCAGTAGGTATGTTATCTACTGCAGGTATGACTATAGCAGTTGATGCTTATGGTCCTATCGCCGATAATGCTGGTGGTATTGCAGAGATGTGTAATTTACCAAGTGATGTAAGAAAAATAACTGATAAATTAGACTCAGTTGGAAATACAACTGCTGCTATTGGTAAGGGATTTGCTATAGGCTCTGCGGCGTTAACAGCATTAGCTTTATTTGCATCTTATACTCAAGCAGTTCAACTTACAAGTATTGACTTAACAGAACCAACAACAATTGCAGGTTTGTTTATAGGTGGAATGCTTCCATTCCTATTCTCAGCTATGACAATGGATGCAGTTGGTAAAGCAGCTTTTAGTATGATAGAAGAAGTTAGAAGACAATTTAGAGAAATTCCTGGTATTATGGAAGGGAAAGCGACACCAGAATATGCTACTTGTGTTGACATTAGTACAAAAGCGGCTTTAAGAGAAATGATTATTCCAGGATTATTAGCAGTAGTTGTACCAGTTATTGTTGGATTGTTATTGGGTTCAGAAGCTTTAGGTGGACTATTGGCTGGTGCATTAGTAACTGGTGTATTAATGGCAATCTTTATGTCAAATGCTGGTGGAGCATGGGATAATGCTAAAAAGTATATTGAAGAAGGAAACCACGGTGGTAAAGGTAGTGAGGCTCACAAGGCTGCAGTTACTGGTGATACAGTTGGTGACCCATTCAAGGATACTTCGGGACCATCCTTAAATATCTTAATCAAGCTAATGACTATAGTTGCATTAGTATTTGCAGAAGTATTCTTTAAACATGGTGGAATGTTATTCTAAATAGATTTAAATCCCTCATTTACATGGGGGATTTTTTTACTGTATATTTGTACATGATTATGATATAATCATAAGATATGAGTAATAGAATTAATATATATAAAATTAATAAGGAAGGGCATTATGTTTATTAATATAGAAGGTTTGGATTTAAATTACATAATTGAAGGTGAAGGTAATCCTGTTGTGGTATTGCATGGTTGGGGTTGCAATATTGATACTGTTATACCTATAGTTAATATATTAAAAAATAAGTATAAAGTATATGCTCTAGATTTACCTGGATTTGGGAAGTCACAGGAGCCAAAGGATGTATTTGATTCCTTTGATTATGCAAGAATAGTAAAGACATTCTTAGAAAAAATGGAAATAAATAAGGCAGTTTTTATAGGACACTCCTTTGGAGGAAAACTATCTATTATATTAGGATCTAAATATCCTGAATATGTTGAAAAAATTGTACTAATCGATAGTGCAGGATTGATTCCAAAGAGAGGGGCAAAGTATTACTTTAGAGTTTATAGCTTTAAGTTACTAAGATTTTTATATAAAAACTTTTTCTTCTGGATTAAAGATGATGAAGGGTTGGAAAAGTTTTACAAGAAATTTGGTTCAGATGATTATAGAGCTTCCTCGGGTATTATGAGAAGGATTTTGGTAAAAGTAGTTAATGAAAACTTAAGACCTATATTAAAGGATATAAAAGCTCCAACACTTTTAATTTGGGGGGACAAGGATGATGCAACTCCTTTATACATGGCAAAAATAATGGAAAAAGAAATCAAAGATAGTGGGCTTGTAGTCTTAGAAGGAACAGGCCATTACTCATACTTAGAAGATTATCAAAAGTTTACAGCG
>JAPXKQ010000079.1:0-11112 GCA_033809995.1 Tissierellaceae bacterium | reverse complement strand
GGGAACAGGTCATAGGACCAGGACTTGCATTAAATGCAGGATTTAAAGGTGAAGCTGAAATAGTTGCTACTATAATCTGCGGGGATAGTTATTTTGGTGAGAACATAGAAGAAGCTAAAAAAGAGATTCTAGAGATGGTTAAAAAATATAGTCCAGATTTGTTTATAGCAGGACCAGCCTTTAACGCTGGAAGATATGGTGTTGCTTGTGGCACTATAGCGGATGCTGTTCAAAATGAATTAGGTATACCTTCAATTACAGGTATGTATGTTGAAAATCCGGGTGCAGATATGTACAAGAAAAGCGTATATATAGTATCCACAAAAGATAGCGCTGCAGGCATGAGAGATGCAGTTAGTAAATTGATACCATTGGCATTAAAACTTGTTAAAAATGAGCCTGTAGGTTCACCAAAGGATGAAGGTTATCTAGAAAGAGGAATTAGAAAGAATTATTTTGCTGAAAAACGAGGTTCTGCAAGAGCTGTTGATATGCTTATTAATAAGCTTAAAGGCGAAGAATATACTACTGAATATCCAATGCCAAACTTTGATAGGGTAGAACCTAACCCAGCAGTTAAGGTTTTAAGTAAGGCAACTATTGCATTAGTAACTTCTGGAGGTATTGTACCTAAAGGAAATCCAGACCATATAGAGTCATCTTCAGCCTCTAAATATGGCAAATATGATATTGAAGGTATAGATGATTTAACTGCTGAAACCTTCCAAACTGCTCATGGCGGATATGACCCCGTATATGCCAACAATGATGCAGATAGAGTATTGCCAGTTGATGTTTTAAGAGATCTTGAAAAAGAAGGTAAGATTGGTAAACTTCATAGATACTACTATGCTACTGTAGGTAATGGTACATCAGTTGCCAATGCAAAAGCTTTTGCTGCTGAATTTAGTAAAGAATTGAAAAATGATGGTGTAGATGCAGTTATTCTAACCTCCACTTGAGGCACCTGTACACGTTGCGGTGCAACAATGGTAAAAGAGGTTGAACGAGCTGGCATACCAGTAGTTCATATATGTACTGTAGTACCAATTTCACTTACAGTAGGGGCCAATAGAATAGTTCCTGCAATCGCTATTCCTCACCCATTAGGAGATCCAAAACTTGATCCGAAAGATGAGAAAGCCTTAAGAAGAAAACTTGTAGAAAAAGCATTAAATGCTCTTACTACAGAAGTCGATGGTCAAACAGTATTCGATAAGTAATTTCATAAAAAATTTTAAATGGGTGATTGGTGTATTAATCACCCATTTATTAACCTAGAACAATGATAAACTTTAAATTTTGGAGGTGGATAAATGAGTTATTCAGTAATAAAGGGTGCTGCTTATATATTAGTACATGCTCCAGATATGGTTTTAAACAATGGTACTACTCAAACTACAGAGAGGTATTTACACCCTGATTCAGAGTATTTAAAGAACTTACCAAGTCATCTAAGAAGCTATGATGAGGCAGTTAATTATTTACCTAATCAAGTATATATTGGAAACCATCATCCTGATGAGTTGAGAAAATATGAGCAGCCTTGGTTTGACAAAAAATTAGATGATGCAAAACGAGAAGGACGATTTGGAGAAATAATGCCTCAAGATGAATTTATAGGGCTTATGAAAATCGTTGATGCATTTGACTTAGTAAAATTAACAGTACAGTTTACTAAAGAAATAAAAGTAAAGCTAACAAATCATCCTTTAATTAATGAAAACTTGATAGCTAGATTAAAATCAGGCGATGAGCTATCAGATATAGAAAAAATGATTGCAGAACAAGGAGCAGAAGGGCTGTTTTTCAACAAAGAGTTGATAGGCTGTGTTAAAAGAGCACATGACGTAGACCCTAATTTAAATTCCCATGTTTTATTTGAAAATCTTGTATCTAAGGCCAGTGGTGTATTAGCTGCTCTACATTTATTAGATAAAAATAATATTAAACCAGAAGAGATAGATTATGTAATTGAATGTTCAGAAGAAGCTTGTGGTGACATGAATCAAAGAGGTGGAGGCAACTTTGCAAAGGCAATAGCAGAAGTTGCAGGTCTAATCAACGCATCAGGCTCCGATATTAGAGGTTTCTGTGCTGCTCCAGCTCATTCGATTATATCAGCTGCATCTTTAGTTAAAGCAGGAACATTCAAAAATGTAATGATAGTATCTGGTGGTTCAACTGCTAAACTAGGCATGAATGGTAAAGATCATGTTAAGAAGAATATGCCTATATTAGAAGATGTAATCGGCGGATTTGCTATGTTAATAGCTGAAAATGATGGTGAAAATCCAATACTCCGAACAGATTTGGTTGGTAAACACAATGTTGGAACAGGTTCTTCACCACAGGCAGTAATCACATCATTGGTAACTGAGCCTTTAGACAGAGGAAATTTAAAAATTACCGATATAGATAAATATTCAGTGGAGATGCAAAACCCAGATGTAACTAAACCTGCTGGTGCAGGAGATGTACCAAATGCAAACTATAAGATGATTGCAGCTTTAGGGGTTAAAAGAGGTGAATTAGAAAGAACTGCCATCAATGATTTTATCTTAAATCATGGTATGGAAGGCTGGGCACCTACTCAAGGACATATTCCTTCTGGTGTTCCTTATATAGGATTTGGAAGAGAAGATATCTTAAATGGATTAGTAAATAGAGCTATGATCATAGGAAAAGGGAGTTTATTCTTAGGAAGAATGACCAATCTATTTGATGGTGCATCTATTGTGATGGAAAAGAATCCTGGAAAAGTCCAAGAAGAAAAAGGCGTTTCAGAGGAAGAAATTAGAACGTTAGTAGCAGAAGCTATGAGAGATTTTGCTTCACATCTACTGAAAGGTTAGAGGTGATCATATGTCTACAAACAATGTTAAACACATGATTGGTAAGGTTTTTAATGATATAGCTGATGCGTTGGAAACTGGACAATTTGGTGAAAGAATTCGAGTAGGTATAACTACCTTTGGCAGTGAATTAGGTATAGACAATATAGTAAAAGGTGCTGAAATTGCCCAGAAAAGAGATAATGGGGTAGAGGTAGTTTTAATCGGTCCCAAGGTAGTTTCAAATCTTACTCAAATTGTTGTTGAAACAGAAGATGAAGGGTATAAAAAGATGGAAGAACTATTGGATAAGGGTTATATAGGCGCTTGTGTTACTATGCACTATAGTTTTCCAATAGGGGTATCAACAGTTGGTAGAGTTGTGACCCCAGGTTTTGGTAGGGAGATGTTTATAGCTACTACCACAGGAACATCTTCATCTCAAAGAGTAGAGGCTATGGTTAAAAACGGAATATACGGGATTATCACTGCAAAAACAATGGGAATAGAAAATCCCACTGTAGGTATTTTAAATGTTGATGGCGCAAGACAAGTAGAAAGGACATTCAAAGAATTAATTTCTAAGGGTTACACTTTAAACTTTACTGAGTCCCATAGAGCTGATGGAGGAGCAGTAATGAGAGGAAATGACTTATTGACTGGAACTCCTGATGTTATGATTACAGATACTCTAACAGGTAATATCTTGATGAAAGTATTCTCCTCATTTACAACAGGAGGTAGTTTTGAATCTCAAGGATTTGGATATGGTCCTGGTATTGGTGAAGATTATAATCGAATTATTTTAATCTTATCAAGGGCATCTGGTACTCCAGTAGTAGCAAATGCAATTTCCTATGCGGCAAGTCTTTTAAGGGGCAACTTAAGTAAGGTTGCAAAAGCTGAATTTGATATGGCTAACAAAGCAGGGTTAAAGGAAATTTTAAAAGGTTTAAACAAAGAAACTAAAAAAGAAGAGGCAAATGAGGAAGTTAAAGCTCCTCCTAAGGAAACTGTAACAGGCACCATCGAAGGTATAGATATAATGGAATTAGATGATGCAGTGGAAGTTTTGTGGAAAGAAGGCATATATGCCGAATCTGGCATGGGATGCACTGGGCCGATTGTTATGGTAAACGAGACTAAATTAAACGAAGCATTAAAGATTTTGGCTAAAGCAGGTTATGAAGTAGACGAACCAGAAGATTGCTAACACTCCAGTTCCAAGTGAACTTGGAGTGTTAGCAATGTTTGTACAAGATTTGGTTGTATTATTTTCTTTTAAATAGTATAATTAATTAATAGAGAATATTTTATTTTTAAAAAAAATAGGGGGGTAAAATAATGAAAAAATTTCTAGCTATTGCAATGGCAATTATGCTGGTAGTAACTAGTTTAGTTGGATGTAGTAAACCAACTACTCAAGCTCCAACAACTGATGGAGAAAACAAAGGTCAAGCAAGTAATGAAGGAAACCAAGGTGGTTCAGCAAGTAAAGGTTTTGAAATTGCTTTAATTACAGACAAAGGAAACATAGATGATAAATCATTTAACCAAGGCTCTTGGGAAGGTGTTGTAGCTTTTGCTGAAGAAAACAATATATCACACAATTATATCAAACCTGAAGAAGCAACAGATGCTGGGTACTTAGCAGCTATTGACTTAGCTGTTCAAGGTGGGGCAAAAGTAGTTGTAACTCCTGGATTCCTATTTGAGGTAGCAGTTTACGAAGCACAAACAAAATATCCAGACGTTAAATTTATTCTACTTGATGGTGCACCACATACACCTGACTATTCAACATTTGAAACTAAAGATAACGTAGCTAGCATATTATATGCAGAAGAACAAACAGGATATCTTGCAGGTTATGCAGCTGTTATGGATGGAATGAGTAAACTTGGATTTATGGGTGGTATGGCAGTACCAGCTGTTCAAGCTTTCGGATATGGTTACCTACAAGGTGCAGAAGATGCAGCTAAGGAATTAGGACTTGGAGATGGAGCTATAAAGGCAATTTACCACTATACTGGAAACTTTGAAGAAAATGATACAAACAAAGCAACAGCAAAGGCCATGTATCAAGAAGGTATAGAAGTTATATTTGCATGTGGAGGATCTGTAGGTAAATCTGTTATGTCAGCTGCAAGTGAAGCTGGAACAAAGGTTATTGGTGTTGACGTAGACCAAAGATATGATAGTGAGACTGTCATCACATCAGCTACAAAGGGTCTTGCAGCATCAGTAATAAGTGTTCTTGAGTCAATCTACAAGACAAATAGTTGGTCAACATATGCAGGTAAAACTACAGTATTCAACGCTGAAAATAACGGTGTAGGTCTTCCTACTACAGTTATAGGGGATCCAAATGGTAATGCATTTGATAGATTTGAAAAATTTGACAAGGCTAAATATGATGAAGTATATGCTAAATTAGTTGCAGGCAGCGTTAAACCTATCCGTGAAATCAAGGTTGAAGATCCATCAGGAAATGCTACTGCTGAAGAACTTACAACTCAGTTAAATCTTAAAAAAGTTGTAGTTACTACAAGATAGTTAAAGGATAGTTAAAAGATAGTAAAAATTTAAATTACTCGACATATTGGGTAAAGCCTTATGCAGGTAAGACTTTTAATGGGGGAAGGCTAAATTTCCCCCATTTTTGTATCTTAAATAAAAATTGAAAAATGACAGTTGACAATGGACAATTATTTTAGAAATAACACTAGGTGTTATTCCGAACTGTGAATTGTGAATTATAAAAATATAATTAGATAAGAAGAGGTAGACGTGGAAAATTATATTGTTGAAATGCTTAATATTACAAAGAAATTTCCAGGTATTATTGCTAACGACAATATTACCTTAAAATTGAAAAAAGGAGAAATCCATGCCCTTTTAGGAGAAAATGGCGCAGGAAAATCCACTCTTATGAGCGTCCTTTTCGGTCTTTATCAAGCTGAAGAAGGAGAAATACGTAAGAATGGAGAAGTGGTTTCGATAAATAATCCCAACGATGCCAATGCCCTTGGAATAGGTATGGTCCACCAACATTTCAAATTAGTTGAGATTTTTACTGTGCTTGAAAATATCATTTTAGGTATTGAACCCAATACTGCTGGATTCTTAAAAAAGAAGGAAGCAAGGGAAAAGGTTATCAAACTAAGTGAGCAATATGGACTTAGAGTAGATCCTGATGCATTGATTGAAGATATTACTGTTGGAATGCAACAGCGGGTTGAGATTTTGAAGATGCTATATAGAGATAATGAGATATTGATATTTGATGAGCCTACTGCTGTTTTAACGCCACAGGAAATAAAGGAACTTCTTCAAATTATGAGAGATTTTGCAAAAGAGGGTAAGTCAATTCTATTTATTACCCATAAGCTTAATGAAATCATGGAAGTTGCAGATAGATGTACAGTATTACGTAAAGGGAAATGTATGGGCACTGTGGATGTGAAGGATACAACCAAGGAAGAACTTTCTAAGATGATGGTAGGAAGAAATATCAGCTTTAGCGTTCAAAAAGAAGAATCAAAACCAGGTGATGTCATTCTTTCAGTTAGAGATCTAACAGTAACTTCTAAGACCAGTAAAAACGATGCAGTAAAAAATGTTTCCTTTGATGTAAGGGCAGGAGAAATAGTTTGTTTGGCGGGTATAGATGGAAATGGTCAAACGGAATTTGTACATGCACTTACAGGACTTGACAAGGCAAGTTCGGGTACCATTACATTATGTGGACAAGATATCACTAAGGCATCAATTAGGAATCGTTCAATAGCTGGTATGAGTCATATTCCAGAGGATAGACATAAATATGGATTGGTTCTAGATTATAAACTAGATGAAAATCTAGTACTTCAAAGGTATTGGGAAAAAGACTTTCAAAAAAATGGCTTTATTAAGTTTCATGCTGTGAAAGATTATGCAGAAAAACTTATTGATGAATTTGATATAAGAAGTGGACAAGGAGCAGAGACTATAGTTCGAAGCATGTCTGGCGGAAATCAGCAAAAAGCAATTATAGCAAGAGAAATAGATAAGGAGCATGAACTTCTTGTTGCAGTTCAACCTACAAGAGGTCTAGATGTAGGAGCAATAGAATACGTGCACAAACAACTTGTTGGAAGACGTGATGCTGGAAAAGCAGTTTTCCTAGTTTCATTAGAGCTTGATGAGGTTATGGATGTAAGTGATCGTATTTTGGTAATATATGAAGGGGAGATTGTCGGAGAACTAGACCCTAAGACAACTACTGTTCATGAGCTTGGGCTTTACATGTCAGGCGCAAAACGTGATATGATAAAGGAGATTAATGATGCAGGAAAATAATCGAATTAATAAAAATAAATTTAATTTTAAAAATAAAATACACAGTTATGGATTTTCTTCATTTACATCTGCATTAATGGCAATTTTTCTTGGCCTTATCGTTGGTTTAATAGTGATGCTTTTAGCTAAACCTGAAAGTGCCATAGCAGGATTTAAGTTTATAGTCTTAGGAGGATTTAGTCGTATTGGTGACGTGTTTTACTTTGCCACTCCAATATTGATGACCGGACTTGCTGTTGGATTTGCTTTTAAGATGGGATTATTCAATATAGGGGCTTCAGGTCAATATACAATGGGTATGTTCTTTGCTTTATATGTTGGATTTATGTGGGATTTACCAAATGGAATACATTGTATAGTTGCTATATTGGCAGGTATGGTTGGAGGAATGCTCTGGGGTTTTATCCCTGGCATATTCAAAGCACTACTCAATGTAAATGAGGTAATCACGTCAATAATGTTTAACTATATAGGTATGTATTTAGTGGATATGTGGATTCAAGGTAGTTCAGTAATGTATATATCAAATATAACTAGAACAAAGTACTTACCAGCTAGTGTACAGATTCCATCCCTTGGAATTAAAGGATCCAATGTAAACTATGGAATCATATTGGCAATAATAATTGGTATAATTTTGTACATTGTTTTACAAAAAACAACATTTGGTTATGAATTAAAGGCAACAGGCTATAATAAATTTGCAAGTGAATATGCAGGTATGAAAGTAAAAAGAAATATCATAATAACTATGATTATAGCAGGAGGGTTAGCAGGTCTTGGTGGTGCTTTTGCTATTCTTTCTCCATCTGGAATTGCTGGCAGTAGTATGACATATGAACCTGTTAATATAATAGCAGCTGCTGGATTCAATGGTATTGCAGTTGCCCTATTGGGGAATTCTCATCCTATAGGTACAATATTCTCAGCAGTATTTATTTCACATATACAACGTGGAGGAACACTTGCAAGTCTAGTTGGATTCAAACCTGAAATAATAGATGTTGTTGTGGCAGTAATTATTTATTTCTCTGCATTTGCTATGATTATGAATACAGCATTTGCAAGATTTATTAAGAACCGTGTTGGAAAAGGACATATTGATAATAAAGTTAAGGAGGCAGAATAATGGATACGTTATATTATTTAATTCAAAATATGCTTCCTGTTGCAATGCCATTACTCCTTGTTGCATTAGGCGGTATGTTTAGTGAAATTGGAGGAGTAGTAAATATAGCACTTGAAGGAATAATGCTCTTTGGTGCATTTTTTGCTGCATTATTTGTATATTTTGTTCAGGATTTAGGGTTGAACCCTCAAACAATATTATTGTTAGGTATGGTGGTTGCTGCAGTAGCAGGATTAATCTATTCGTTACTTTTATCCTTTGCGGCAGTTACCATGAAATCAGACCAAGTAATCACTGGTACGGCACTAAATATGCTTATACCAGCGGCTATACTACTGTTTTCAAAGATGTTCTTTATGAGCGATGGGATAACTACAAAGGTAAACTTTTTTATTAGAGAAATTCCCGTGTTGGGGCAAATCCCTGTAATAGGTAAGATGTTCTTCCAAAAAACATACCTAACAGTAATAATAAGCGTGTTTTTTCTAATAATATCGGTCATTATATTTTATAAGACTAAATTTGGGCTTAGACTACGTGCTTGCGGAGAACATCCTCATGCAGCTGATTCAGTTGGTATAAACGTATATAAAATGAGATATCTTGGTACATCCCTATCGGGTATACTAGGAGGAATTGGTGGATTTTTCTACTCTGTAGGTGTAATGGATGGTAATGTCAATGGACACACAGGGGTAGCTGGATTTGGGTTTTTGGCATTAGCCGTTATGATATTTGGTCAATGGAAACCTATAAGGATATTTTTAGCCGCCTTGTTCTTTGCGTTTTTAAGAACCCTTGCTTACTCTGTTTCATTGATACCATTTTTATATAACCTTGGCATCAACCAAACATATTATAAGATGTTACCTTATATAGCTACAATGATAGTGCTAGCATTTACATCAAAGAAATCACGGGCACCAAAAGCTGAAGGAATACCTTATGATAAGTCTCAAAGATAGAAAGACAGGTAAGAGGTAAGAGTTAAAACAAGTGAACAACGAACAGTGAACAGTAAAAAACAGTTAAGAACTAAGAGGTAAGAGTGAATAGTGAATAGTGAATAGTGAATAGTGAATAGATGCTAACAACTAACAGCTAACAGCTAACAGCGAAGAAAAAACACCGAAGGTGTCATTCTGAACGCAGTGAAGAATCTCATAACGTTTTGATTATAAATGCAGTTATTAAAAGTAAATATATAAAAGTATAAGAGGAGATGTTTCGGGACTTCTTAGAATGAAGAGGCAGTATAATCACTGCAGGATGTCATTCTGAGACGGACAGTATAATTACTGCTTACGAAGAATCTCCTCTTTTATTTTGTTTTCAATTGTGAATTGTGAACTGTGAATTGTGCATTTTGCTTTTTTTTGATATAATATCATTGAAAGAGGTGAGGAAGTTGAAGCTTAGCTACAATTTAAATTTAGAACAAACTCAAAAGTTAATAATGACACCAGAACTTAGGCAGGCTATTCAATTGCTTCAATATACTAGCCTTGAATTGAATGAATATATATCAAAAGAATTAGAAGAAAATCCAATGTTGGAATTAGAACAACCAATAGTAGAACCTGAAAGGGTTGAACTTAACCAAACGGATAGGGATGTAGATATTGACTGGAAGGAATACCTAGAAAAATACGATGATATAAGTTATAAACCTGAAATAGACAAAAACTACAAAGAATATAATTATGAATCATTTGTAAGCTATTCACCTACATTAAAAGAACATCTTATTTCCCAATTAAGATTATTAAATATAGGCGCCAGAGAATATAAAATATGTGAATATATTATACAAAACATAGATGACAATGGATATTTAGTAACCAACCTAAATGAGATAGGTAAAATATTAAATGAAAATGTAAATGAAATGGAAGAAATGCTTAAGATAATACAAAGCTTTGATCCTATTGGTGTAGGAGCAAGGAATTTAAAGGAATGTCTATTGCTGCAAGTCAAAGAATATAATTATCCTATTATAGAGAATTTGATTGAGAACTACCTTGAAGATATCGCTTTCAATAGGATGACTAAAATTGCCAAGGAAATGGAATTGAGCCTACAAGATTTGCAACGTGCTTGTGATTTTATAAAAAAATTGGAGCCAAAACCAGGAAGAACTTTTAGTGGGAATTCTAGTGATGTTAAATATATTATACCAGATGCAACTATTCAATATATAGATGGTGAGTATGTAATTATTGTTAATGATTATGCAGGCCCTAGACTAAATATAAATAATTTCTATAAAAATCTTTTAAAAGATGGTGGCGATAAACAGACTACTGAATTTTTGCAAGAAAAATTGAATTCTGCAACATGGATAATTAAGAGTATAGAGCAAAGACGTCAAACTATTTATAAAGTAGTAGAATCAATATTGAAGCATCAAATGGATTTCTTCGAAAAAGGAGAAAAATACTTAGTTCCTCTTACATTAAAGGATGTTGCAGAGGATATAGAAATGCATGAATCTACTATTTCTAGGACTACAAATGGAAAGTATGTACAAACCCCTAGGGGTTTATTCGAATTAAAGTATTTCTTTAGTGCTGGCTTGAGTTCTCAAGAAGGAGATGTTTCTTCAACAAGTGTAAAATCAATGATTAAGGAAATCATTGATAATGAGGATACTAAAAAACCTTATAGTGATCAACAAATTGCTGATATGTTAAAAGAAAAAGGAACAAAGATCTCTAGAAGAACAATAGCAAAATATAGAGATGAATTGAGTATACCGTCATCTTCTTTAAGGAGAAGATACTAATAGCTAATAGGTAAGAGGTAAGA
>JAPXKQ010000078.1:0-11145 GCA_033809995.1 Tissierellaceae bacterium | reverse complement strand
TGTTGAAAAAGTAGCTGATCATCTTAAAAAAGATCAAAAGGTAAAAGTTAAGGTTTTAGCTGTTACAGATACTGGAAAGATAAGTTTGTCTATTAGACAAGCAAAACCTAAGTCAAATAAACCTGCCGAATTTGAATGGAATAAACTTGACGAAGGTCAGAAACTTATGTCTTTTGAGGATAAACTCAATAGATTCTTAAAAGATAGTAATGAAAAAATGGATCAATTAAAAGTAAGAGACACTCGTAGAAATAATGGATTTAAATCTAAAAAGATAAGTAATATGGAATTATAAAATTATAAAACCGGTTTATCCGGTTTTTTTTATCCCTTTTTGACAAAATAATACATATGATAAGATATTCAGCTCTTAAACTACCAAACCCTTAAAAATCAATGGTTCCTAAATTAAAGCTGAAAATTTTATATTTTATTACCTTAACTTAACTTCATAGGAAAAAATCTAGGTTTATGTAGGAAACTTCTTGCTTTCAGCCCCTTATATTGACAAATATTATAAAAAGATTTTGTTACTATTAGTCTACAAATATTTTACAGGGGTGAAGAAAAGTGGCAAGAATAGAGTCGGTATTGAGTAAAAACAAATGGGAATTGGGTATTGATAGGTACGAACTTGTAATGATTTTGACTAGTTTCTTTCTTGCAAGAGTCAATGTGCTTGAAAAGCTTACACCTTTTGGAATTGCATTTTTAGGCAGTTATATTATATTAAAGAACGGAAACATAAGCATATTGTTTGCTAGCATATTGGGAACATTTTCAGTCCAAGGTTTATCCGGAGTCAATTATTATATCGGAGCAATTATTATATACGTCTTTTTTACGAAATATAAAGATAACAAGGAATTCACATTGATTTTAGCATCCACTATAGTAGCAGCAATATTTACACTGGTAAAACTACTAATAACATACCTATTAAAAGAAACTTATATATACGATTTCATACTTATTGGTTTTGAAGGTATATTGTTATTTACAATGACTTATATATTTCTATTTGCATCGCCAATAGAAAGTTTGGGAAAAGGGGAAATAACAAACGAAAAACTAATTTGCAGCTTTATTACATTAGCACTTGTTCTTTCGGGAATAGGAAATATAAGTGTCTTTGGAGCATCACTTAAAAATATAATAAGCCTATGGCTAATAGTGTATCTAAGTTTTTCAAAAGGTATTTTTATGGGAGCTACATCGGGTGTTATTTTGGGAATGGTATCATATATATCTAATGTGGAAATGCCTTTTATAATTGCAATATTAGGCATTGGCGGATTGTTAGCAGGACTTTTTAGGGATATTGGAAAAAGTGGCTCAATAATTGGATTTATATTAGGAAATGGTATTGTAAGTTATTATGTAAATGGATTAGGGACAAGCTTTCTTAAATACAATGAAATAATTATAGGATCAATAATATTTATAGCTTTATATAAACCAACAACAAAATACGTTGAAAAAATATTTGAAAGGGAGACTAAGGTTAAGAAAGACTATGAAAATAGAAAATTTGAACTTGCAAGTAAGAGACTTTCTAATGTAAGTGACTTAATCCATAATCTATCATTAACCTTCAATGAAACAATTGAGACAAAGGACGTCTTTTCTAGTTATGAAATATATAATTTAATAGATAATATTTGTACCTCCAAATGTAACAATTGTAAGAACTATAATAACTGTTGGAAGGATGATTATTATTCAACCTATTATTCATTATTTACTGCCATAGGGATAATGGAGGCTAGCGTAGATGGTAAAGAAAATTTAATCAAGTCTATTATGGGAAATTGCAAAGATACAGATCATCTATATAAAACAATAAATGAAGTATATGATAAATTTAAGGAAAAAGAACAATTGGATAAAAAATTATTAGATCAACGTAGTGTTATTGTTGAACAACTCCAAGGACTGGAGAAGATAGTAAATGATATTAATTTAAGTGTATATAAAAGTCCAACATTTAATGAAGAACTGGAGGAGTTATTATACAAAGAGATAAAGAATAATAGAATAGATATCAATGATATAATCGTTGCTTATTTGGAAGGAGAAAATATTGAAATATATATGGAGTTTGATACCAACAATACTATGGATAAAATAGAGAAGGTTACAAAGATAGTTACGGAATCTTTAGGTTATCCTGTTGTTGGTGATTATTCCTACGGTTCAATTACAAATTCCAATAGATTTAAATTGATACGTGTTAATAGATACGGTGCTTTAACTAAGGCTTCAAATGTAATTTGCTCCGAGGATGGAATATCTGGAGATAATTTCACCTTTGGCGAAGTGGAGAATACATCCTTTGCAGCCATAAGTGATGGAATGGGAATAGGGAAAAAGGCAAGTGCTGAAAGCACAACAGCAATAGAATTGTTGGAAAAAATGATGGACATAAATGCTGATAGAGAGATGACATTAAAAACTATAAATTCTGTAATTAGAACAAAATCAACCAATGAAAGTTTCGCTACCTTAGATGTTTCTTTTGTAGATTTATTTAAAGGAAGAATGCAGATTATCAAATCGGGTGCCCCACCTACATTTATAAAGAGAAAGAATGATATAATTATGATAAACTCCTTATCTCTGCCTATTGGAATTTTAAAGGAAGTGGACTTCAACATCTACGAAGAGAATATTCAAGATGGAGATATTATAATAATGATGTCTGATGGGGTATTGGAGAGTAATGATAATGTAGAAAATCCTGAACTTTGGATGAAGGATATTATACTAAATATAGATTCTCAAAACCCTCAAACCATAGCTGACGAAATAATAGATAAAGCTAGGCATTGTAGTGGAGAAGTTGTGAAGGATGATATGACGGTTGTGGTAACTAAAGTGTGGAAGAACTAAGACAATTCACAAATCACAATGCACAATGCACAATTAAAACCAATTAAAGATTCACAAATCACAATGCACAATTATAAAAATAAATGGCTAGGGTAAAAAGAAATAGACCAATAGAATGACCCTAGTAATTGTGAACTGTGAACTATGAACTGTGAATTGTAAATAAAATTGGCTATGCCAATTTTATTTTTTTGTTGAAATATTGCCAAACAATAGGGTATATTAGATAGTGGGTGAGTTTATGATTTCTATTGTTTTGGACAATATCTTAAAATACAATTTAATATCGAAGGGAGATAATATAGTCATTGGCTTGTCTGGTGGTCCAGATTCCATGGCTCTACTTTATTGTTTATATGAGATACGTAAGAGTTTAGATTTTAATATCATTGCTGCTCACGTAAATCATGGTGTTAGAGGAGAAGAGGCATTAGCTGACCAATTATTTACAGAAGATATATGTCACAGACTTAATATACCTTATCATACGATCAATGTAGATATGAACAAATTTGGTAGGGATAATGGTATATCAGCAGAGGAAGCGGGTAGGGAATTGAGATATGGCTTCTTTAGAAACTTACTTAGAAGTTCAGGAGGAGGCAAAATAGCTGTTGCACATAACAAAAATGACCAAGCTGAGACTCTCCTAATGAGAATTATGAGAGGTACTGGCGTTGATGGGCTAAGAGGTATGGAGTTTAAATCTGGTGATATAATTAGACCAATATTAAACGTCTCAAGGGAGGAAATCGAAGATTATATCAAGACAAACAATATAGAAACTGTATTAGATAAAACAAATTTGTTACCCATTTATTGTAGAAATAAGGTAAGATTAGAATTGATACCTTATATTGAAAAAAATTTTAATCCAAATATAATTGAATCCTTGTGGAGGTTATCACAAACTTCGAGTTTAGATGTAAGCTTTTTGGAATCTTATTGTGAAGAAAAATTTAATCTGTTGGTGAAAGAACAAAAAGAAAACTGTATAATTATAGATGGCATCAAATTTAATGTAGAACAAAGGAGTATAAAGCAAAGATTATTAAGAATGTCCATCCAAAAATTAATAGGTGATTTGCAAGGATTCACAGAACAACATATTGCTTCTTTACTTGAACTATTTACAAGACTTGAAACTGGTAAACAAATAGACCTACCATTCAGACTAATTGGTAGAGTTAGTTATGATGACTTAATCATTGAAAGAGTGACTACTGATATACATAGTGATTTCAATTACAAGTTGGAAATTGGAGAAAATCTTTTTAAAGATTTAAATTTAAACTTAAAGTTAACTATAATTGACAATTATTATGGTTTAAACTTGGGTAAAGATAAAAAGTATTTTGATTACAATAAAATTAAAGGAAGTCTATACATAAGAAATCGTAAAACTGGGGATAAATTTACCCCTCTAGGGATGAATGGAAGTAAAAAAATCAAGGATTACTTTATCGATAAGAAGATACCTAGGGAAAAAAGGGATAGGATACCACTATTGGTGGATGAAGAGAATATTCTTTGGATTATTGGTTACGGAGTTAGCGATTTATATAAGGTAACCAGGGATACTACAAAAATTCTAATGATTGAATATTATACATAGGAGAGATTGACATGGAAAATATAATTAAAGAAGTATTGGTTAGTGAAGAGGAAATTTTAAAAAGAGCTAAGGAATTAGGAGCTGAAATTACCAGAGATTATAAAGGCAAAGATTTGATGGTCATAGGAATCTTAAAAGGTGCAGTAATTTTTATGTCCGAATTGGTAAAAAATATAGATATGTCCGTTACAATGGATTTTATGGCTGTATCTAGTTATGGAAAATCTTCAATATCTACAGGAGAGGTTAAGATAATCAAGGATCTAGATTTTAGTGTTGTAGGCAGAGATGTATTAATAGTTGAAGATATTATAGATACAGGTTATACACTAAATTATCTAACAGATAATTTGAAGAAAAGAGGAGCTAATAGCGTAAAGATTTGTACCCTACTTGATAAACCAGATAGAAGAAGAGTAGAGGTTCCTGTTCATTATCTTGGATTTGAAATACCAGATGAATTTGTTGTAGGTTGGGGTTTAGATTATGCAGAACAATATAGAAATCTTCCCTTTGTTGCGGCGTTAAAGGAAGAAGTTTATAACGGGGAATGATAATAGGTTTTTGTCTTTCTTATAACGAATAGGAAAGTTCTACATTAATTAATGTAATAAAGAACTTTCCGTATATGAGTTTCATATAGGAAACTAGTGTTAGATGGTGGTTTTCCATCTAATACTTAGTTGAACTTATCCTTTAGGGCGAAAGGCTTAGTTAATTTAATGGCTCTTTGATGGAAGCCTTTGTTATTCTAATTGATATATACGTTTTCTTATGTTATAATCAAAAGATGCAATTTACATTAGTTGGAGGGAGGATTTGGTTTGAAACGATTTTTCAAAGGAATTAGTGTTTATCTGCTGATTGTTATATTGATAATGTTCGGGGTAAGAATGTTTGGCACCAACGTAGAACAAGTTAAAGAGTTGGATGTAGTCGAATTGGTAGATAATTTAGAAAATGATAAAGTTGAAAGTATCACAATGGTTGGTAATACTGTTCATGGTAAATTAATAGATGGAACTCAGTTTACTACGATTTTACCAGAAGAAATAAGAACCTATGATTTTTATAGAGATTATATAAAAGATTTAGTGGATAGTAAGCGAATTGGTAGTTATGGTGCTGAACAGATTCCAACAACACCTTGGTATATTGAGATGCTTCCAACTATAATGGTTCTTCTAATATTTGGTGTATTCTGGTTTGTTTTCATGCAACAATCTCAAGGTGGTGGCGGAGGAAGAGTGATGTCCTTCGGCAAAAGTAGGGCTAGACTCCACAAAGAAGATGACGGTAAGGTAGTTACATTTGCAGATGTTGCTGGATTAGAAGAAGAAAAAGAAGAATTAAAGGAAATTGTAGACTTCTTAAGAAGTCCTAGAAAATATATAGAAATTGGTGCAAGAATTCCAACTGGTGTGCTTTTAGTAGGACCTCCTGGTACAGGTAAAACATATTTAAGTAAAGCTGTAGCCGGAGAGGCAGGAGTACCATTTTTCACAATATCAGGTTCTGACTTTGTTGAGATGTTTGTAGGTGTTGGTGCCAGTAGAGTTAGGGATTTGTTTGAACAAGCTAAAAAGAACTCACCATGTATTATATTTATAGATGAAATTGATGCTGTAGGTAGAAGAAGAGGTGCAGGACTTGGCGGAGGTCATGATGAAAGGGAACAAACATTAAATCAACTGTTAGTTGAAATGGATGGTTTTGGAACCAATGAAGGAATTATAGTTATGGCTGCAACCAATAGACCAGATATACTAGACCCTGCATTGTTGCGTCCAGGAAGATTTGATAGACAAATATATGTTGGACTTCCAGATATAAGAGGTAGAGAAGCAATATTAGAAATCCATACTAAGAATAAGCCTTTAGCTGATGATGTAGATCTTCAAGTTGTAGCAAAAAGGACACCTGGATTTACACCAGCAGATTTGGAAAACTTAGTAAATGAAGCAGCACTTTTAACAGCTAGACATAATCTAAAGAGTATTCCAATGGATCTAATCGAGGAAGCATCCATAAAGGTTCAAGCAGGACCAGAGAAGAAGAGTAAGGTAGTCAGTGAAAAGGAAAGAAGACTTACAGCATACCACGAAGCAGGTCATGCACTTACTGCTAGACTTATTCCTGGTACAGACCCAGTCCATATGGTAACAATTATTCCAAGGGGCATGGCAGGTGGATTTACTGCATATATTCCTGAAGAGGATAGAAATTATGTTACAAAGAAACAAATGGAAGATAAATTGGTAACATTGCTTGGTGGGAGAGTTTCTGAAGCCCTTGTATTAGATGATATAAGTACAGGAGCACAAAATGATATAGAAAGGGCAACAAAAATTGCCAGATCAATGGTAACTCACTATGGTATGAGTGATATACTTGGACCGATGACATATGGTACTGATGATGAAGAGGTATTTGTTGGCAGAGATTTTGGTAGGACAAGAAATTATAGTGAGGATGTTGCTGCAGCAATTGATAAGGAAATGAGAACCTTAATTGATACAGCATATAATAGAGCAGAAACATTGATAAGAGAAAATATGGATAAGCTAAATAGAATAGCACAAGCACTATTAGAAAAAGAAACTATTGATGCTAAGGAATTTGAGGAGTTATTCTTAGGCAATATTTAATTAAAGTTAGTTCACAATTTTGTGAACTAACTTTTTTTAGTATTGTGGAGGAGTGGAAGATTTAATATAATAAAGAAAGGTAGAAATACCAATAGGGAGGTTTGATTATGGATAAAAAACTTGAAGGAATTGAGCAATCTTTTAGCAATTGGGAAAAAAATAAGGTTGAAAAAACTAAGCTAAAATTTCCAGAAAGAAAAGAAAAGTTTTCTACTAGCTCTAATATAGAGGTTAAAAGACTTTATACCCCTTTAGATGTTAAAGATTTAGACTATGTAGAAGATTTAGGCTTTCCAGGAGAATACCCCTTTACTAGAGGTGTACAACCTACTATGTACCGTGGTAGATTATGGACCATGAGACAATACGCAGGATTTGCAACTGCAGAAGAATCAAATCTAAGATATAAATACTTACTTGAACAGGGTCAAACTGGCTTGAGTGTAGCATTTGATTTACCCACACAGATAGGTTATGATTCCGACCATGGATTAGCAGAAGGTGAAGTTGGAAAAGTAGGTGTTGCAATTGATTCATTAAAGGATATGGAAACTTTATTTGATGGGATTCCTCTGGACAAGGTAAGTACTTCAATGACTATCAATGCTCCTGCTAGTGTATTATTGGCTATGTATATTGCAGTAGCTGAGAAACAGGGTGTGTCAAGGGATAAGTTAAGAGGAACTATACAAAACGACATATTGAAAGAATATATTGCAAGGGGAACCTATATATTCCCACCAGAACCATCAATGCGACTTATTACCAATATCTTCGAGTATTGCTCCAAAGAAGTTCCACAATGGAACACAATCAGTATAAGCGGCTATCACATAAGAGAGGCTGGAGCTACAGCAGTGCAAGAAGTTGCATTTACATTAGCAGATGGGATTGCATATGTGGAAGCTGCAATAAGAGCAGGTCTAAATGTTGATGACTTTGCACCTAGACTTTCATTCTTCTTTAACGCTCACAATGATTTACTAGAAGAGGTTGCTAAATTTAGAGCTGCAAGAAGGCTTTGGGCAAAAATAATGAAAAATAGATTCAATGCAAAAAGTGATAAGAGTATGCAATTAAAATTTCATACACAAACTGCAGGATCTACACTTACAGCTCAACAACCAGACAATAATATTATCAGAGTAACAGTTCAAACATTGGCTGCTATTTTGGGAGGGACCCAATCACTTCATACTAATTCAAGGGATGAAGCTTTGGCACTTCCAACAGAAGATTCAGTTAGAATAGCTTTAAGAACTCAACAAATAGTAGGTTATGAATCAGGAGTTACCGAAACAGTAGACCCTCTTGCAGGTTCATATTATATTGAAAGCCTAACAGACAAAATTGAAGAAGAGGCACGTGAGCTTATCAATAGGATTGATGATTTAGGTGGGGCTCCAAAAGCAATAGAAAAAGGATATATTCAAAAAGAAATCCAGAATTCTGCATACAAATATCAAATGGAAGTTGAATCATTAGATAGGATAGTAGTTGGAGTCAATAAGTTCCAAATCAATGAAGAAGCAAAAAGGGATATCTTAAGAGTAGATACTAGTGTAGAAAAATTACAAAGAGAAAAGTTAGAAGCATTAAAATCTGAAAGAAATAATGATGAGGTTGTAAAGGCTTTAAGTATCTTAGAGGAAAAGGCTCAAACAGATGAAAATCTTATGCCTTATATATTAGATGCGGTTAAACAATATGCTACATTAGGAGAAATCTGCAATATATTAAGAAAAGTATTCGGAGAATATGAACAAACTGTAATATAGCAAGACATGGGGACGGTTCGTTTGTCTGGAACAAGTAAACCTAAGTTAGGAGGTTAAAATATGGAAAGACTAATTCGTGTATTAGTGGCTAAACCTGGTTTAGATGGTCACGATAGAGGTGCAAAAGTTATAGCAAGAGCATTAAGAGATGCAGGTATGGAAGTTATATATACAGGCTTAAGACAAACTCCAGAGCAAATAGTTGCTGCTGCTATCCAAGAAGATGTTGATGTGGTAGCAATGAGTATATTGTCAGGAGCTCATAATCATTTATTTCCAAAAGTAGTGAATTTACTTAAGGCTGAGGGTGTAGATGATGTTTTGATTATAGGTGGAGGGGTAATACCAGAGGATGATATCCCATTTTTAATTGAATCAGGTGTTGAGGCTATTTTCACACCCGGAACACCAACCAAAGATGTGGTGGATTATATAAATAATAATTTAAAAAGATAATTGGTGGTGTAAAATTTGGATTTAGAAGAGAGATTATTAAAGGGAGACAAAAGAGCCTGTGCAAGGATGATTTCATTATTAGAGAATAATGATGAAACTGCTATAGCAGCAATCAAAAAATTATATAAGAATACTGGCAATGCCTATGTTATTGGCATTACTGGTCCACCAGGAAGTGGAAAATCTACCTTAACTGACAAACTTACAAAGGAATTAAGAAAACAAGGAAAGAAGGTGGGAATCATCGCCATTGATCCAACTAGCCCATTTAGTGGAGGCGCCATTTTGGGAGATAGGATTAGAATGAATGATTTGTCCCTTGACAAAGATGTTTTTATTCGAAGTATGGGTACTAGGGGGTTTCTAGGTGGTATGTCTAAAGCAACCTGGGGTGCTGTTAAGATACTAGATATTTTTGGATGCGATTATATATTTATTGAAACTGTCGGTGTGGGGCAATCTGAAATTGATATAGTAAAGACAGCAGACACAGTATTGATGGTTATGGTACCAAATCTAGGTGATGATATTCAAGCAATAAAAGCTGGAATTATGGAAATTGCTGATGTCTTTGCAATCAATAAATCAGATTTAGATGGTGCAGATAAAACAGCTGTAGAAATTGAAATGAATTTAGATTTAAATGAAAGACAAGATTATAGGCCTCCTGTTGTTAAGGTTTCAGCTAGCAAAAATCAAGATATAGATATCTTGTTGGAAAAGATATTAAATCATAAAGGATACCTAGAAGAAACTGGCGAATTGAATAAGTTAAGAAATAGAAATAACCAAATGGAGATTATTAAGTTAGTAGAGGAAGAATTGATGAAAATAATTTTAGATAGGGCTATAAAAGAGGATATTTTATATGATTTATCGAAAGATGTAACCAATAGGATAATCGATCCATATACAGCGAGAGATAGGATTATAGAGTTAATTAATAATTAATAATTAATAATTAATAGTGAATAGTGAATAGTAAATAGAAAAGAAGTGAACAACGAACAACAAGAAAAGAAAGGTAAGAACTAAGAATTTAAAATTAAGAATTAAGAATTAAGAATTAAAATATTAAGAATTAATATAAGAATATTAAAGGTTTTTCATTTTTAATTTTTACTTATTAATTTTTAATTTAGATTATTTTAACTCTTAGTTCTTGCCTCTTAACTCTTAACTAAATTTAGAGAGGTGAAATAAATGATAGAAAAAATTGACCATATAGGTATAGCGGTAAAAAATTTAGATGAAACCTTAAGATTTTATGAGGATGTTTTAGGTATTAAATGTACTAGCCAAGAGGTAGTAGAGGAACAAAAAGTAAAAGTAGCATTTTTACCTTTAGGAGACTCAGAACTGGAATTATTAGAATCGACAACAGAAGATGGACCAATTGCTAAGTTTATAGAGAAAAAGGGTGAAGGAATTCAACACATAGCATTTAAGGTTGACAATATTGAAGAGGCTTTAGAAGAATTGAAAGCAAAAGGTGTTAGATTAATCGATGAAAAACCAAGATATGGAGCTGGCGGTGCTAGAATAGCGTTCTTACATCCTAAATCAACATCAGGCGTTTTAATTGAAATAAGCGAAAGACTATAAGGCTTAAGGAGGGTAAAAATGAAGGAAAAAATCGAAAAGCTTCTTGACACAGCAGCCAAAATCCAATTAGGTGGCGGAGTAAAGAGGATTGAAAAACAGCATAGCTCTGGAAAGATGACCGCAAGAGAAAGAATAAATCTTTTATTAGATG
>JAPXKQ010000077.1:0-11531 GCA_033809995.1 Tissierellaceae bacterium | reverse complement strand
TAAGTAATAGATTAGAGTCTAAAATAGATGGGGGTGAGTTTAAAACCTTATCTGTAGAACTAGAAGCCTTAAAAGTATTGCTTGAAGATATCCTACATCCATATTTTATCAATCAAATTAATCAACTTATATTGTTGATAGAAGCCATATTATTAAATAAAAAATACAATAAACCTGATAAAGCCCTTAATAAACTAATAGCTGCCATGAAAATAACTACCCCTTACTTTACATTGGATAATTATTCGGCATTTGTGTACAATTCCACGGAACTGAGAATATTAATGAACATAGCTCTTTTGATCAATAAGTTAAAATCCACAGAAGAAAGTTTGAAATTTATGGAATTTTGTATGAAATCAGTAGAACCTAATGACAATATCTATCCTAAAATATGCTATAACCTAGCCTATACTTATCATAGACTTGATATGCACGAAAAAGCTTTAAAATATTCTAATTTAGGTATAAAATATTGTATTAGAAAAAGAAATTATAATGGCTTAAATCTTTTATATTATAGAAAGGGCATTGCTGAATACCTTATTGGATGTGATAAATATAAGGATTCATTAAAAAAAGCCATTTATTTTGCTGAAATGTTAGAATACCATGATTTAAAAAATACGTTTATAATTAATTGCAAAAAAATTTATAGTATAGATATATCATAATAATGTATCTCCTAATTCATAGCTATACCATTCAATAGAATCATCTTCCCCAGCTATTAATGCATCCTCTTTCCTAATATCAGCAAATGAGAACATCATAATAATTGCTACTACAAATAAAAAATTTTTCACCACCACCACCTCCTTTATAATATTTTCTTTACTTATATTGTACAATATAAATTAATAAAAATAAACCAGATTTAAATCGAGCTATAAGTATAAAAAACGGTGCCAGGCACCGTTTTTTATACTTATTCATTATCCATAAAACAAATTCTATCAGATACATTTCTTGCAAAGTTGATTATGCCTAAAAACAGTTAAACTATTTTTAAATAGAACATGCTTGAAATTTTCTTAAAAAAAGAAGTTTAGTTGCTAAACATATTTACCTTATTTTCCATTTATAAAGCTGAAATTTGTTATTTCCCGGCAGTTCCTATTATTTTATAAAAGTATACTAACTCTATAGCTACCTGGTCTACTAGCTACTTCATAAGCTTTCTGTATTTCATCTAGCGGAAAAGTAGCTTCTATTAACCCAGATACATCTACTTTTTTGCTATTGAGTAGTTCTGCAGATGTAATAAAATCTTTCATATCTGCACCATATGTTCCAACTAATTCCAATTTTTTATAATGTATATAATTCGAATCAACCTTAAGTTCAGGAGCTGGATATCCTGCAGCAAAAAATAGTATACGTCCTTCTAGACTTCTTACCATATCTAATGATTGATTGTTTGCTGTTGTTGTGCCTACAGCTATAATTACAACATCAGCACCTTGGCCATCTGTAAGTTCTCCTACTTTTTCAACTGGATCTAATATATCGGCATTTATTACTTCAAATCCCTTTTTTTAGCTGCCTCTATTTTTTCTTCCATCACTTCAGTTATTATCACTCTACAACCATATGCACGAGCTGCTTGGGCGTTTACAATCCCCATAGTTCCTGCCCCAATTATTACAACAGTTTCTAATGGTTTTAGCCTTAATTTCCTAAAGCCTTTTATTACAGTAGCTAAAGGTTCTAAAAAACTTGCTTCACTAGGAGATAACTCATCATCCATTTTTATTAAAACTCTAGAATCTCTAACACAGTAATCAGCAAATCCAAAATTACCATAATAACCATCGTCAGTAGGTTCATTTTTTTACTTCTGTACATTCACTTGTAGCTCCCTTTTTACAAGGCACACATTCTCCACAATAGTCGTATGCTATTGCTACCCTATCTCCAATAGCTAAATCTTCTCTAACTTCCGATCCTCTTTGTACTATGATTCCTGCACATTCATGCCCTCCTGCCATTGGGTAAGGTTGATGTTCTCTTAATCCTTGCCACTGGCCATAATCAGTGGTACAAATATTACACGCTTCTTGTTTTACTAGCACTTGATTTTCTCTAATTTCAGGTAAATTCCTCTCATGTATCTCTGCGACTTTAGCTTTTGTTAATACCCCAAATCTCATTTTATCTACGGTCATATTAATCCCTCTAAGCATTTTAGCACCCACTATTAATTTTGTATTGCTATCTCTAAAATATTAACTATATCTTCTTTGTATAGCTTTTTAAAATTTCCTACTGGCCCATACATAACACACTTCTGAGCCATTTCTTCTATCCTATCATTTGATATACCTGCATCTTTAAGGGACGTGGGCATACCCATCCTTTTAAAAAAATCTTCTGTTAACTCTATACCTTCTAAAGCTGTTCTTGCAATATTTTCAAAATTAACATCTAAATTCCATACTCTTGATGCATATTGTACAAATTTATCTAAATTGGACAAATATACATATTTCATCCAAGCAGGAAACACAATGGACAAAGCAGCCCCATGTGCCAAATCATATATACCGCTTATTTCATGAGCTATCATATGCGAACCCCAATCCTCAATTCTTCCTGTTCCCAGTAAACCATTATGAGCAATAGTACCTGACCACATAATTTCAGCCCTAGCAGCATAGTTATCGGGCTCTTCTAAAGCTATAGGTAAGTTATTAATCATAGTCTTTAAAACAGCCTCACACAGTTTATCTGTTAAATCAACATTTTTAGTATTTGTGAAGTATCGTTCAAAAACATGCGACATTATATCTACGCCACCGGCTGCAGTTTGATAACTTGGTAAAGTATAAGTAAGTTCTGGATTAAGTATAGCAAACTTAGGTCTAAGACTATTATCTGCAAATGCTCTTTTATACCATCCTTCTTCATTAGTAATAATACTAGCATCACTTGTTTCACTACCTGTTGCAGGAATAGTTAGTATAACCCCTATTGGTATAACTTCTTCTAGCTCACCTTTCCCTTCATAAAGATCCCAGACATTTCCTTGATAATTTACTCCTGCAGCTATAGCTTTAGCAGAATCTATAACACTTCCACCACCTACTGCTAATATAAAGTTTACATTTTCCTCTCTGCATTTTTCAATTCCCTCTTTTACTAATCCAAGCCTTGGATTTGGTCTAACACCTGATAATTCAATAAAATCAATATCATTATCCTTAAGAGATAAAACCACTTTATCATAAAGTCCAGTTTTCTTAATGCTTCCTCCACCATAATGTAATAATACTTTCTTACTATATTTAGAAACCTCAAATCCTACTTTTAATTCAGTATCCTTGCCAAATATTATCTTTGTTTCATTTTGAAACTCAAAGTTTTCCATATTAACACCTCACATTAAACACTATTCTTTAAGCTTGTCCAACAGAGTCAAATAATTTCATGTAGTGAATTAAAGCTAGTTTATAGCCTCTTGCACCTTCCTGAAAAATATCATGTAGGTTCAATGCCTTAATGCTAAATTCCCCTAACTCTTTTTCATGCTCATGAACAGTAAAATCAGTTTTTAAATATTCCATTATTTTTTCTATACCAGCTTCACTTAAATCTGTAAAAAGATTTACTTTTTGTATACCTGTTTTAACAGCTCTTCTAAGATTTTTATCTCCAGTACCTGAACCTCCATGTAATACCAATGGAATATCTATTAGAGAATTTAACTCCTCTAGTAGTTCAAAATCTAAATGTGGTGTTCCCTTGTAAGTTCCATGAGATGTACCAATTGCTACAGCTAGACAATCTACATTTGTTTCTTTAATGTATCTAACTGCTTCCTCTGGTTCAGTTAAACCTAAATCCCTGGTTTCTTCATATTCATATCCCATCCCTACATGACCTAACTCTGCTTCAACAGATACTCCTACAGCATGTGCAATTTTAACTATCTCCTTCACTTCAGCTACATTTTCTTCATAAGGTAATGTTGACCTATCAATCATTACTGATGTAAAACCAGCTCTTATAGCCCTTATAATATCTTCATACTTAAAACCGTGGTCAAAGTTTAAAGCCACAACCACCTCAGGATATTTTTGTGCATAAAACCTTGTAATTTCACTAATAATTTCAATGTGTTCTGCTCCTGCATAATTTGTAATTATTGGTGCTCTTAATTCCTTTGCAGCTTCAAAAGTCACTTGAATTGTTTCCATGTTTAACACATTTGGTGCCACTACTCCATATCTACCTCTTTTAGCATCATTCAAAATATTTACCATAGGAACTAACATTTATATCCCTCATTTCATAGACATTTATGCATATTTCTAAACTCAATTTAAAAATTTTTAATATTACAAATTTCAAGATATTTAACAAATGACAACATCTACATAATTATTTAAGATATTAAATAATAGTATATCCCAATAATATTAAATAAAAAATATACATTTCTTTATTATAGAGGTATTTCTAGCTACCCTATTATTAGATTCCTACCTATAAACACAAATATTTGTTTATTAATTAAATCATCTAATTTTATTTATTGCTAAAAAGAAAAACTTACAATTTTATAAAAGGGTAGCTAGAAACATTTCAAACCAAGACTAAACATAGTACAAAGGTTTCTTTTCTATAACTTATTATTATTCAAATTCTATAATAGTTCTTAGTCCTTTTCCTTCAGCAACATTATTTATCCCAATTTCTATATTCTCTAAACTATACGAATCAGTAATAATATTCTTTAATAGTTCATCATAATCTCCTATTACATCCATAGCCTCTTTAAAGTTAACACTACTAAAACCAGAACTACCTAAAAGACTTATTTTTGAGTAATGTATGTGGTGGGATGGAACTGATATTATTGAATCCATAGTATCGCCACCAAACATATGAACTTTACCACCTTTTCTAACATATTGAAATCCATCTTCTACAACTTTTACGTTTCCAACAGCAACTATTACTACATCACATTTGATATTATTAGTTATCTTATTTACTAATTCATTTAAATTTTCCTTTTCTATATTGACAGGTATTAGTCCAAATTCTTCTGCAATATTCAATCTCATACTATTTATATCACTAATTATTACATTCTCAGCGCCTCTTATTTTACTAATAAATCCATTGAGTATCCCCATAGCTCCAGCTCCAATTATTAATACATTATCTCCTTTTTTTACAGAGCATTGATTTATTGTATTTATACAACATGCTAGAGGTTCGGTAAGGGACGCTACCCTATAACTAATTCGTTTATCTAATATTAACATTGCTTTTTCAGCAAATTTTTGATTAATCACGACATATTCAGCAAATGCTCCAGCTGTAGAATATAGTTTATTGATACAAAGGTCTCTATCATTTTTTTTACAATAAATACACTCTCCACATTCTATATAAGGAGCTACGGTCACTCTATCGCCTTTTTTACATACTGATACTTTGCTACCAACTTCTTGTACTATACCTGAATATTCATGCCCTAGCACTACTGGTGGTTTAAAAGCAGGGTGTCCCCTTAAATATGTCTTAACATCTGTAGCACAAATCCCAGCTACTTTAACCTTTATTAAAATATCATCTTCGTTTAATTCATTTAACTTCATTTCTCTAATTTTAATATTTTTGATACCCTCATACATTGCAACTTTCATTTTAACCCTCCATCCAAATATAACTACTATGATATATTAATTGATTGAATATTTACTATTGCTAAATTAGCTATATATTTATTAAAAAACAAATAATGGAATTATTGTTTTTAACTTAAGCTTTTTATCCCAAGAAACCAAATCTAGCTCCTAGAACACCAAGCAACATTATTACAAGCATTATTATAATAGGTGATATCTTCTTTTTCAATAAACTATATACTCCAAATAGCAACGCTAATGGTAATAAATTAGGCAATACTTGATCTAATATTGGCTGCAACTCAACGTTACCCTCTCCAAATGTAATTATAATAGGAGTTTGTATATTCACAAGCATAGATATCATCGCCCCAGCTACTGTCATTCCAACAATCTTTGCTGCACTTGTAATTCTTTGGAGTATATTACTATCTTCAAGCTGATCTAGAATATCTGTACCTAATTTATAGCCATAGTTAACAAACAGAATATGATTTACTATTGGAAAAGCGGTAAAAAACAAAAGCGCAATAAAGAAACCAGACATATTACCCTCAGCGGCAAGGGCAGCAGATAAAGATAAAAATATTGGGTGAATTGTTCCCCAGAAAAAAGAATCTCCCACACCAGCAAACGGTCCCATCATTGCTGTTTTCACTCCATTGATGGTAGAATCCTCTATTGGTTCGCCATTTGCCTTTTTTTCTTCCATAGCTACCATAATCCCTGTAATCATAGCTCCTAAATATGGGTGACAATTATAAAATACCAAATGCCTTTTCAAAGCCTGAGAAATCTCTTCTTTTGTATCATAAAGTTTTCTAATTACTGGTATCAGCATATCTGTCATACCAACAGCCATCATTCTTTCAAAGTTATAATTTCCTGCAAAATTAAAAGATCTCCAAATGACTCCATACATATCTGATTTTGTAAGTTTATTGTCATTCATTGAACTTCCTCCCTTCTTTATACTGAAGTTTCTTCATCTATAAATCCTTTAGAATGTGTTACATGGTCATAAATTAAAGCAATACACATTCCCAAGATTGCTATTGCCACTGCATTCATATCCGTATAAGTAGCTATTAAAAAACCTATAAAGAAAAACGGCCAAGTTTTCTTGCTCGATATTATTAATAGCAACATACCAAACCCAAGAGCTGGCAACATATCCGCAGCTAATCCTAACCCCGATGAAATGTATTCTGGAATAATGTCAACTATTTTTTGCACTAATTCCACTCCAAAATATATTCCTAAGAATCCTGCTATTACCTCACCTATTGCCCATCCAAAAGTATTGATAGTGTTTAAAATATCAATACCACGCGCATTACCGTCTTCAGCCATTCTATCAGCCCAGTGGCACAAAAAAGTATTTATAGTCATAACTAACATGCTTATCATTTGGCTTAAAACAGCTATTGGTAATACAATTGCAATAGCTTCCCCTTGATCTAATCCACCTAATATTGCAAATGCTGTAGCTAGTATAGAAGCTACATGAGGATTTGGGGGCAATGAAGCTCCAACAATAAATACTCCTATAAACATTAATTGTACTGTAGAACCTATCAATAGCCCAGTTTTTACATCTCCCAAAGCAAAACCAGTAAGAGTAGCAACAATAAGCGGACTATAATTCATTGCTGAACTCAATCCCCTTAATATAATTATTATCCAAGAAATAAATATATTGTCTTTCTGGCTCAACACTGGTATCATCGATATAGCTATAGTGATTAATTCCCATCCACCAGCTATAAAAGCAACAATTAAAGCTTCTTTAAACACAATATTCACCATCCCTTTTAATTTAATAAGAATACTCAGCTTAAAACTATAATAAAATCTATTTTCAAATTAGTTTTATTAAATCTATTTTTGGATCAGTAGGAACCATTCTAATCTCTAATTCAATTCCTTTTTCTGCGAGTTTTTTGAAATCATCAATGTCTTCCTTAGTAACTGAAACTGCCTTAGATATTTTTTTAGAACCAGGCTTTGGCTGCATCCCTCCTATGTTTACACTATCAATTTTTATTTCATTCTCTACTAATTTCAATATTGGTCTTGGTCTTTTTGTAATAATAAATATCTTTTCTTCCCCATTATCTTTCAACATTTCTATTGCTTTTTTTGTGTCCAATATTACCATTTTAACATCTTGAGGTACAGTTGCTTTAAGTATTTTCTTTAGTAAAGGATTAACAGCTACTTCATCATCGATAATAAAAATTGAATTACATTTATATTGTCTTAACCAAGTTGTAGTTACTTGGCCATGAACCAATCTATCGTCAATTCTAGTAAATAATATTTCCATACCCACCACTTCCTTCCTCATGTCGTAATACTCTTCATTAAATCTGATTCTGATATAATACTATTAGATGAAATCAATATATAAAATATAAAAACAAGATTATATATTCGTTTCTACTATACTTACTAAATCCTTAACACCGTTTATCCCAGCTTCAATACAATATTTTTTTAATTCTGAAAGTTTTAAATTGTTTCTCATTGTCAACGCCTCCAACAACATAGGTAAATTTACTCCTGTTATGCACTCTATATTTATCTCATTTCCATTTAAATCTAAATTTAGTGCAATTGAATTAGAAGGAGTACCACCATATAAGTCTACAAACACCATAACACCTTTACCAGTATCCAAGCTTTTCAATCTTTCAATAATATTTTTTTTGAAATCATCTATGCTATCATTAGGAAAAAGACTAATTGCATCTGTTTTTTCTAGTTCTCCAATAATAAGTTCAGCACTCTCTAACAATTCTTGTCCAAATTTGCCATGTGTAACAATTAATATCCCTATCATCAACATTCTTCCTTTCATTCATTATGAAGTATTTTCATTATGAAGTATTTTGCAACCTATAAAATATAGATACCACATTCTATATTATGTTTAATTAACTCTATTAATTGTACAAAACCCACTAACATTTCATTAATAATTCGTAACTTGTTACTATGAATTCTCATTATTTTATTAACTTTTGAAAGTATACATTAAATAATACCTTTTCTACAGTCATACCAACTTTACAATAAATAACCTCCCTTGTATTTTCAACTTTTAAATTAGTGTACATTTGCCCTAGTCACTTGAAAAACTCAGCAGATACCTACCATATATCATCCCCTCTTCTTATTATAATGTAAAACACTCCTTATTCTTTACTATTAATATGTTGCAACTTTCGTGCCAGAGGTATTGTGTCAAAAAATAAAAAAAGAAAGAAGCCTAATCCTTCTTCCTACCCTTTATTAAAGAAACCAAACTCAATATTATCACTCTATTTGTTGTTTCTAATTCAAATTATGTTAGTGTGTTATTGTGTGCCAAGTAAATCTATTATATATCCTATTTCTGTGTCAGGAATTGTAATTCCAAAATTTTCTTCAATATCTGTTAGTGCAAATTTAATTCTTTTATACATTATAATATTTTCCCGAATTAATCTCTCAACATCATTATATGATAGAATTTCATTTTGAATTAACCTTTCTATCATACAACAGCTATGAAAAATATATCTAATTTTAAGACGAGTTGTATTGTCTATTTCTAGTAATTTAATTATAGCTAAATAAGATTCATTGACAATATTATATGCTTTTACTGGATCTAAAAATGTAAGCATCTCTTCTAATATTTTTATAAACATATTTTCTTCTGATAATTTTTCTCTTTCGTAATAATTGTCTAAGCCGCTTATACTCTTCTCTAACTTTCTTATACCATCTCCAATTATTAATTCATCTATGGGAATAAAGGGGACCTCCTGTATGTGTAAATCTACAGTACCAACTACTGCTACTAAATTACTCATCTCATCCTCATCTAAAATATTATCTAAATTTGATTTTTCAGTTATATCTACAGGTCTAATTTTTACATTATATTCATCCATAAAAGGTAGAGCATTTCTCAATAGCTGAGCAATCTTTACAGCAGCACCTTTACCTGAAATACAAGTAGTAAGTATTATTTTAGGTGCTAAAATATCAACTTTATTTTTAATATCTCCACTTACCATTCTACCTATATATGGATTTGCACTCTTTATCTCTTTTACAAGTTTAGGTAGAGTCATTTCTGGTAAGATGCTCTTCCTTACAGCTTCAATAACAATAGGAGTAGAAACATTTTCTACAGATTTAGTCGGAATATTTGTTTTTTTAGTTATAATCTCAGAAAAAGCTGTAAGTGAACCCATATCTACTAATAGTAAAACTCCTTTTCCTTCATTAATAGCCTTAACTTTTTCTATTGTCTTTTTTAATATATCCTCTACTTTTACATCAAGAGGCATATCTATAGCCTGGCAATGATTAGTTCCTAGTAAACTATTAGCAACATTAGCAATACTTGATGCAGTAGATTCTCCATGGGCTAAAACTATGACTCCTATTTTCTTGTAACTATCACCAGCATCTACAGCACTTAAAAACATAGTTAAAAAACCTATTTCTTCTTTAGGTATACTTATTTCTAATTCCTGTTGTAAAATTCCCCTTATCAATTTTGCTGTTCTAAATTCATTTGGATTGTTTAAAGCAATTTTATTTATTTCTTCGTAGTAAACCACTTCTCCCTCGGCTATTCTCTCCATTAAGGCACTTACATGCATAGCTAGTCCGATTACAGCTTTGTTACTAAAACAACGACCAAGTTTCTGCTCTGCTAACATCAGCGCCATCTCTGCTGCATTATATACTTTTGGATTTATTATTTTAAATAGCTCTTCTTTTCCTGGAAAACCTTTATCTACATTGCATTTTTTCATAAGTTTTTTTAAGTATTTTTCTATATCATTACTTATAATATCATTGATTGTATCTTCTGGATAACCCATCTTTACATAGTGATTATATTTTTCAGTTATCTCCCTGTATAGGTTATCAGATAAATTGTAGTTATCTACAGTTATAAACTTTTCCCTGTCTCTAGAAGTAAAAATATAATAATCTTTTTCATACTCTAACAAATTGAGTACTTCGCCTCGACGTTTATGTTGATTTAATAACCCATTATATATATGTTCAGGCAATAAATGAATGCCTATTTCAATTTCTTCCTTATTATAAGTCTTATAATCAAGAAAACCTCTAGCACATAAAAGCTGTATATCACCTTTAAGTTGCCCAATATTTCCCATGCAATCATATAACAGGAAAGCCCTTATTACATCCCTATGAACTTTTATCGGTACTTTAACATTACTTACCTCTTCTATAAAAAATTCTTCTATAAGTTCCATCCTTTCAGTAAGGGACCTATCTTCTAAGGAAGGGAGATTTATTACCATAGGTATTCTTCTTAAAAAAGTTTGTAAAAGAGCTGAATTTATATTTTCCGTTGTGGCTCCAATTATCAATACATTAGCTTTCCTATATTTATCTGTCTCTCCAAGTCTCCTATAAACTCCTTTGTCCATAAGTAAAAATAACATTTCTTGGGTTTCAGGAGATAACCTGTGTATTTCATCTAGCAATAATATTCCTTCATCAGCATTTTCAATAAGTCCTATTTTATCCTGATCAGCTCCAGTAAAAGCTCCTTTTTTATGACCAAATAGTTGTGACAAAATCAATTGGGGATTATCTGCATACTCAGAACAATTAAATATTATAAGTTCAGCATCTTCAGGGATACTCCCAGTATATATAGCGTATTGATACATTATTTCAGCAAAGGTACAGCAAAGGTAGTCTTGCCTACTCCAGTAGGTCCAGTTATCAAGGTATGAAGACCATTTGGCGGGTATAATATAGCAGCTTTTGCCTGTTTTATTGCTAACTCTAGACTACCTGTAGCTCCAATCATTCTATCAAAGGGATCAGACTCCTTAGTAT
>JAPXKQ010000076.1:0-11538 GCA_033809995.1 Tissierellaceae bacterium | reverse complement strand
GAATCTGATAATTTAACAAACGATATTTTAAATACCATGAAGGAAAATCATATGAGTTCAAATTTCAAATTTTTAAGAATAAGAGACTTAACTCCTAGGGAAAGGCTGTCATATATAGAAGAGCACTTGATTAGCCCTGATTTGATACAGAAGATTGATAAAAGTAGCTTTCTTCTAAGAGATGATGATAAAGTCACAATAATGATAAATGAAGAAGACCATCTAAGAATTCAAACAATATTACCAGGATTAAATCTAATGGAATGTTGGGAATTATGTTCTAATATAGATGATGTTTTAGAATCTAAACTTGAATATGCTTTTCATGAGGATTTAGGTTATTTGACTGCATGCCCCACAAATGTGGGAACAGGACTTAGGGCATCTGCAATGTTGCACCTTCCTTGTCTTTCTATGACGGGGCATATAAATGTTCTTATTGAGTCCTTAAGAAAAGTTGGGCTTACGGTAAGAGGTATTTATGGCGAAGGTACAGAGGCAATTGGTAACTTATATCAAATCTCTAATCAAACTACATTAGGAGAGACTGAAGAAGAAATAATTGATAAGTTGAATAAGATTATACTCCAAGTAGTAGCAAGGGAAAGAAATACAAGAAAGTATTTGATGGAGAAGAAGGGTTTGGAATTAGAAGATAAATTGTTTAGGTCCTATGGAATATTGTCAAATTGTAGGTTAATAAATTCAAAAGAGGCAATGAATCATTTATCAAATGTCAAATTAGCATATGATATAGGTCTTTTAAATAATAAAAAGGTTAATAATAATATAATAGACCTTATGATTAAAATTAAACCAGCAACAATTCAAAAAGATTTTAATAAGGATATGACTCAAGAGGAAAGAGATAAAATAAGAGCAAATATTATTAGAGATTATTTTTTAAAAACGGAGGGATAAGCTATGGCAATGTTTGGCAGATTTACTGAAAGAGCACAAAAAGCCATTTTATTAGCTCAAGAAGAGGCTAAAGCTTTAAAACATAATTATGTTGGAACAGAACATATTTTATTGGGAATTATAGCTGAAGATCAAGGTGTAGGTGCTGTTTCTCTTAAGGAATTTGGTGTCAATCTGGAAAGTGCTAGAAGAGAAGTGGTAAAATCAATTGGAGAAGGAGATCACGTCTCAGAATTACTAGGTTTTACCCCAAGAACTAAAAGAATTTTCGAGTTAAGTTTTCTAGAAGCAAGAAATTTAGGTCACAATTATGTAGGTACTGAGCATCTTTTATTGGGATTATTAGCTGAAGGTGAAGGGGTAGCTATTGTTGTTTTACAAAGATTGGGTGTTGATATTGAAAAGCTTCAAGAAAGAATAATTGCTAAAATAACTGAAGCATCTAATAAAGGAAATCAAAATTATGACGCTGAAAGTGCAGAGACACCTAATCTTAATAAATATGGTATAGATTTAAATAAGTTAGCACAAGAAGGAAAAATTGACCCTGTTATTGGAAGAATGAAAGAAATAGAAAGAGTAGTGCAAGTTTTAAGTAGAAGGACAAAAAACAATCCTGTGCTAATAGGTGAGCCTGGTGTAGGTAAAACAGCTATTGTTGAAGGTTTAGCCCAAAAGATAGTTGAAGGGAATGTACCTGAGATTATTAAAGATAAAAGAATTGTGACATTAGATTTACCAGGTATGATTGCAGGTGCCAAATATAGGGGGGAATTTGAAGAAAGACTTAAATCTGTATTAAATGAATTAAAGGATACAGGTGGCGTTATACTTTTTATTGATGAAATTCATACCCTTGTAGGAGCTGGTGCTGCAGAGGGTGCTATTGATGCATCAAATATCTTAAAACCTATATTGGCAAGAGGAGAAATACAAATAGTAGGTGCAACTACTATTGACGAATATAGAAAATATATTGAAAAAGATTCAGCTTTGGAAAGAAGATTACAACCTATAATGGTGGAAGAACCATCTGTAGAAGACACTATAAAAATATTGCATGGATTAAGAGATAAATATGAAGCACACCATAGAGTAAAAATAACAGACGATGCATTAACTGCTGCTGCTGAATTGTCAAGTAGGTATATAAATGATAGATTTTTACCAGACAAGGCCATAGATTTAATTGATGAAGCAGCTTCTAAGAAAAGAGTAAATGCCTATGTTCCCCCAATGGAATTAAAGAGTCTAGAAGAAAAACTTGATGAATTACAGCAAGAAAAAGAAGAGGCTATCAATACACAAAATTATGAAAAAGCAGCCAAAATTAGAGATGAAGAAAGAAAAATTAAAGAGGAATTATCAAACAACAAAATCAAATGGGAACAAGAAAAGCAAACAACCAATATGGTTGTAGATTATGACGAAATAGCTGAAATAGTATCTGATTGGACTGGTGTTCCAGTAAGTAAGATGACTACACAAGAGAGTGAAAGACTATTAAATTTAGAAAATATATTACACCAAAAAGTAATTGGTCAGGAACAAGCAGTGGAGGCAGTTTCAAATGCTGTTAGGAGAGCTAGAGTTGGACTTAAAGACCCTAACAAACCAATTGGCAGCTTTATATTTGTTGGACCAACTGGTGTTGGTAAAACATACTTGGCAAAGGCATTGGCTGAAGCGTTGTTTGGTGATGAAGAAGCTATGATTAGAATTGATATGAGTGAATATATGGAGAAACACTCTGTGTCAAGATTAGTAGGTTCTCCTCCAGGATATGTTGGATATGATGAAGGTGGGCAACTTACTGAGGCAGTAAGAAGAAAACCATATTCAGTAGTATTATTTGATGAAATTGAAAAAGCTCACCCTGACGTGTTCAATGTGTTGTTGCAAATATTGGACGATGGAAGACTTACGGATTCCAAAGGTAAAACAGTCAACTTTAAAAATACTGTCATTATTCTTACTTCAAACGTAGGTGCAACTTCCTTAAGAAAACAAAATGTTTTAGGCTTTTCTGCATCTATAAATGAAAGTAAAGAAGAATATGATAGAATGAAAGAGACTATTACTGAAGAATTAAAACGAACATTTAGACCTGAATTTTTAAATAGATTAGATGATGTAATAGTCTTCCATTCATTAAAAGAAGAGCAAATAAAAGAAATAGTTGATATAATGATTAAGGACTTAGAAAAGAGAATGAATAAGTTGGATGTGAAAATCAAAATTACTGATAAAACAAAAGAATATATAGCAAGTAGTGGTTTTGATCCAGTTTATGGTGCTAGACCATTAGAAAGAACAATTAGAAAGATGATTGAAGATCAGCTTGCTGAGGAAATCCTAAGAGGCAATGTATCAAAAGATGAGGATATTGTTATAGATTATAATGGTCAAGAATTATCATTCAATGTAAAGCCTGTAGTTTAATTACAGGCTTTACTTTAAACAAAATGGGGGAGCTTAACTTGAAAAAAAGAAAGGTATATATCTGTAGCAATTGTGGATATGAAAGTGTAGGTCACTATGGGAAATGTCCAGAATGTGATTCATGGAATACATTAGTCGAGACTCTGGTGGAGACTAAAATAGAATCTAGAAAAAATGAAAAAAAATATACAAAAAAGCCTGTTAGTAGATTAAAAGAAGTAGTATCTACAAATAGTGACAGAATCGTAACCAATATAAGTGAATTTAATAGGGTAATGGGTGGGGGCATTGTAAAGGATTCTGTGACCATATTAACAGCTAAACCAGGAGCTGGTAAATCCACATTATTGTTGCAGGTGGCAAATGAACTGGCAACATTAAATTATAAAGTGCTATATGCTTCTGGAGAAGAATCAGAATCCCAAATTAAATCAAGAGCTGATAGAATCTTAAAACAAATACATAAGAATCTTTGGGTAGTATCGGATAATAGTATGGACAATGTCATAAATTATGTTGAGGAAGTAGACCCGGATTTAATTATAGTAGATAGTATACAAACATTCACCTTAGATGAATTTCCAAATTCGAGAGCAGGTTCACCAACTCAAACTATGGAATGTGCATATGAATTGGTGAAATTGGCAAAGAATCCTGAAAGACCAAGAGCTGTATTTCTAGTTGGACAAATGACAAAAGAGGATGAAATAGCTGGAGTTCGTGCTTTGGAGCATCTAGTAGACACAGTTTTAGTTATAGATGGAGAAAGTGGCGAGGAGCTAAGGTCATTATTAACTACAAAAAACAGATATGGTTCTACAGGTGAGATGGGATTTTTCAATATGACTGAAGATGGTATGATTTCAATAGACAACCCTTCTGAATTTTTCATGACCAAAAGGGATAAAGGGGATGTAGTATCAGGGAATTCAATAACTGTAGTCAGAGAAGGGACAAGGCCTATAATATTGGAAATTGAGTCTTTAGTATCCGATTCTTTTACGCCATACCCATCTAGAATTAGCGAATGTATGAATAGGGATCAATTAAACACCTTGATTTCCATACTTGAACAAAGAGGCGGAATAAAGCTTTATGATAAAAATGTTGTGATTAAAACAACAGGCGGAATTAAGCTTACAGAGCAATCATCAAATCTAGCTGTTATTATGAGCATTGTATCATCAGTTTTTCAAGCTGGGATACCAAATGATATTGTATTTGTAGCCGATGTTGGGTTAACTGGCGAATTGAAAAAGGTACCGACTCTAGAAGCAAGGCTAAAGGAAGTTGACAGGATGGGATTTTCTAAGGCATATGTTACAAAGGGTTATGGAAAGAATTTAAAATTTGACAATTTAAAAGTTGTAGAAATGAAAAGTCTGAAGGATGTAATCAATAATATTTTTAATATGTAAGGGGTGGTATATACCACCCCTGAAAGAATTTCTCATTTTAAACTATATATTCCCAAAGTCTTTATTCTGTCAAATTCTTTTTCTAATACATCATTAAAACTAATTCCTAAAGTGTCACATAGTGATGTTAGATAAAATAGATAAGAACCAATTTCTTCTTCAAGTACATCCTTGCAACTTTCACATATTTCACCTTCTACATGAGATTTAGCATTTAAAGCTAAATCTTCAAAGGAATCAGAATCGAAGTTTTGTTTATCAGCATGGATTTCTATACATCCGCATGTTGTCACCGATTTGGCAACTGCTCTGTTTATTCTTGCATTATATTCATCTAATTTTGTCATTATATCAAGAATGCTTTTATGCCGAATGAGAATTTGAGAAACCATTTTTTGAAAATCACACATAAGTGAAATTTTTTCATTTACATTATTTCTGTCCATTTTCTCCTCCCCTGTCGCATTTATTTCATATTTCAATTATACTTGTGGGGACAAGTTGTTGTCAAATATTTCTAACAATTATTTTTAATAATTTATTTTAAAAATCATATTGACAACACATAGGAAACTTGATAAAATATAAGCTTTACAACTTCCTGGAAGTAATGTATAATGATATTGTACGGCTTTGTACAAATAAGATGGGAGGTTGTCCAATGTTTAATATTGGTGATAGAATTGTTTATCCAATGCATGGGGCGGGTATTATTGAAAATATTGAAGAAAAGGAAATACTTGGTGAAAAGAGAAAATATTTTATAATGAAAATGCCTATTGGCGATATGAAGGTTATGGTGCCAGTAGATAATGTTGAGGAAGTAGGGGTAAGACAAATTATTGATTATAATAATTTAGAAGAAGTTATTACCATATTAAAGGGTAGTAAATCCAATATGCCTCAAAATTGGAATAGAAGATATAGGGCTAATATGGACAGAATAAAATCAGGAGATATTTTTGAAATTGCTGCCGTGGTTAGAAATTTAATGCTTTTAGATAATGAAAAAGGTTTATCGACTGGTGAAAGAAAAATGTTAACCAGTGCTAAACAAATGCTTGTTTCTGAAATGGCACTAGTAAGTAACAAAGAAGTCGAAGAAGTTGAAGGGATAATAGTCGAGGCGATAAATTTTATAGAGGAAGAAGCATGATAAAAAATCCTATTATTTTGAATAATGGGGTTATATAATATTATATAATGGAAATAAATATAGTAGGAGGTGAAGCAATGTTTAATAAAATAATTAAAATTGCTATTGCTGCTGTTGGTATGGCTCTAGGATTTGGAATCTTGGCAATACTAAATACAGTTGGAGTATTTGATATGATGAGTAAAGGTTGGATTGGACTATTAATAGGTTTAGGATTTTCCTTATTATTTGGAATTATATTTTTTATAATTTCTCCTAGGATTATGAAAAAAGGGAGAAACATTGTCCAACTATTTGAAAATGAACTATCTAAACTCCCTGCTTATGATATTGTGTTAGGTTCAGTTGGTTTGATCGTAGGTTTAATTATAGCCTTTTTATTAAGCCAGCCCATATTAAGGTTAAATATACCCTTTGTAACTATGCCGTCTACGGTTATACTTTATGGTTTCTTTGGGTATTTAGGAATCAAAATTCCTGCCAAAAAGCGTGAAGATATCACAAATACAATTGGGAATATAGGAAGTGCAAGAAGGTCAAATAAGGAAAAAGGCAAAGCTAATAATTATAAATCGTGTCCCAAAATATTGGATACAAGCGTAATTATAGATGGTAGAATTGCTGATATATGTAAAACTGGATTTATTGAGGGACCATTAGTTATACCTGAATTTGTTTTAGAAGAATTGCAGCATATCGCTGATTCTTCAGATGGGTTAAAAAGAAATAGAGGTAGAAGAGGATTAGATATACTTAACAAAATTCAAAAGGAATTAGATGTAGACATAATAATTCATGATAAGAAATTTGAGGATGTTCAGGAAGTAGATTCAAAGCTGCTAAAATTAACCCAGTTGATGAAAGGTAAAATTATTACCAACGATTATAATTTGAATAAAGTTGCTGAAGTTCAAGGAATAGAAGTATTAAATATCAATGAGCTTGCAAATGCTGTTAAACCTGTAGTTTTACCAGGTGAAGAAATGATTGTGCAAGTAGTTAGGGATGGAAAAGAATCTGGCCAAGGATTGGCTTATTTAGATGATGGTACTATGATAGTAGTTGAATCTGGACGAAAGTTTATTGGTGAAACTATAGATGTATTAGTTACCAGTGTTTTACAAACTTCTGCAGGTAGAATGATATTTGCAAAGCCTAAGACATTGGTTGATAAAGCAGTATAGACCCTGGAAGGGGTCTTTTTTCTTTGAAAAAAACATTATTCTTTTAATTTTATACAGGTTTTGCTATAATTAGTAAAGAGGTGAAATGAATGTACGATAACTACTTTGTATCTGTGATTATAGCAGCTGCAGGTATGAGTAATAGAATGGGAAGTAAAATAAATAAACAGTTTCTTGCTATAGGTAATAAGCCAATATTAGCTCATTCAATCGATAAATTTGAAAGGTGTAAATATGTTGATGAGATAATATTAGTAGCAAAAGAAGAGGAAGTTGAATACTGTAGGAAAGAAATAGTTAGAAGATACGGTTTCAAAAAGGTAATCAATATTGTTAAGGGTGGAAAAGAAAGACAAGATTCTGTATATAATGGATTGTTAGCAGTTAATGAAAAAGCAGATATAGTTCTAACTCATGATGGAGCTAGACCTTTTGTTAAGATAGAGTCCATAGAGAATGGGATAAAAGGTGTAATCGACCATGGAGCATGTGTAATAGGTGTGCCCGTAAAGGATACCATTAAAGTAGTAACACCTTCGAATGTAGTGCATCATACTCCTAAAAGATCATTGTTGTGGGCAGCTCAGACACCTCAATGTTTTTGGATGTCCCTATTGAAAAAGGGTTATGAAATGGCAAATCAAGAGGGAATCATTGGAACGGATGATAGCTCCCTTGTAGAAAAAATAGGGCAACCTATAAAGATGATAATGGGTAGTTATGATAATATCAAAATAACTACACCTGAAGATTTGATAATAGCCGAATCACTACTTAAAGATAAGGATGTTATATTATTAAATAGAGGAATATCCTATGGGGTGGAATAAATGAGAATAGGGTTTGGTTATGATGTACACCAATTAGTTGAAAATAGAAAATTGATAATAGGTGGGGTAGATATACCTTATGAGAAGGGTCTTCTCGGTCATTCTGATGCAGATGTGCTAATACATTCAATAATGGATAGCATTTTAGGTGCTTTAGCATTAGGAGATATAGGTAAACACTTCCCGGATACTGATATGGCTTATAAAGATATTTCCAGTATGAAATTGCTCGAAAAAGTATATAATATCATGTATGAAAATGGATATGAAGTAGGAAATATTGATGCTACGGTGGCAGCCGAGTATCCTAAACTAGCCCCTTATATTGAAGATATGAGGCAAAACATTAGTAGAGTTCTTAATACTCAAGTAGAAAATATTAATGTAAAAGCAACAACAACTGAAAAATTAGGCTTTGTAGGTAGACAAGAGGGTATATCTTCATACAGTGTATGTCTCTTAAAACAGCAAATAGTGAAGAACTAAGAACTAAGAGTGAAGAGTGAACACAAAAGTATTTGACAAAAACCAATCTATTTAGTAAACTGTTGAATATTAGCGAAGATGGGAAGTAGTAATTATTAATGGATCAAGAGAGGAAATCAGTTGGTGGAAGATTTCTATCCCTCTTTTTAATGAACCAGTCCTGGAGCATTTAAATGGAACTAGTAGTATATTTAAACGGTGGTTACGTTATAACCTTTGAGTGAACCTGCGCAGGTTTATTAGAGTGGTACCGCGGAATCTAAACCTTTCGTCTCTTGTTTTTGAGATGAAAGGTTTTTTTAATTCAGTTAATAACTAATAGTTAATAGTGAATAACAAAAAACTAACAGCTAACAACTAACAGCGAATAGCACCAAAGGTGTCATCCTGAGGCATGAAGGATCCCATATCTGTATGAGTAAAAGGAAACAGAGATTCTTCATTTCATTCACCCTTAAACTACAAAGGGTACAGGCGCCATGACGGCTTACGCCGTAGGTGTCATCTCGAGCGGAAGTCGAGAGATCTCCTCTTTTGAGACCCAAGGGAATGACCCTAGATTCCTCGCCGACTCAGAACGATTCTTTACAAGAATCGATTGTGAATTGTACATTGTGAATTTAACTTTTAATTTTTAATTCTTAATTTTTAATTAATACAAGGAGCGTGATAGCATGAAAATGTCAAAGATGTATATGCCTACTTTAAGAGAAGTGCCAGCGGAAGCAGAAATTCCAAGTCATCAACTTCTTTTAAGGGCTGGAATGATTAGAAAATTGGTAAGTGGTGTTTATTCATATCTACCTTTAGGATGGAGAACAATTAGAAAAGTTGAACAAATAGTTAGAGAAGAAATGGACAATGCAGGGAGCCAAGAACTTCTAATGTCAGCAATTCAACCTAGAGAATTGTGGGAAGCATCAGGAAGATGGGAAAATTTTGGACCAGAAATGTGGAGACTCAAGGATAGAAATAATAGAGAATTTTGCCTAGGACCTACCCATGAGGAATACTTTACATCTGTTATTAAAGATGAAATAAAATCCTATAAACAACTACCACTTAATTTGTACCAAATCCAAACAAAGTATAGAGATGAAAAGAGACCTAGATTTGGACTTATGAGAGGTAGAGAGTTTATAATGAAGGATGCTTATAGCTTTGACGTGGATGAGGAAGCTATGAAAGCAGCATACCAAGTCATGTGGGATGCTTATGATAAGATATTTACAAGATTAAAACTTAAATTCAAGGTAGTACAAGGCGATACAGGTGCAATGGGTGGGAAGATATCCCATGAGTTTATGGCAATGTCTGAGGTTGGAGAAAGTCTAGTAGCATATTGTGACCATTGTGATTATGCTGCAACAGATGAAAAAGCAGAAGTAGTTTATCATATCGCTGAAGATGATTCAGATTTATTAGGTATGGAAAAAGTATATACACCAGGTGTAAAAACCATTGATGAATTAAGGGAATTTTTAGGGATTGAGAAATCTGGTTTTGGTAAAGCTATAGTTTATAATGCTTCTGGTAAGCCTGTATTTACAATTATTCCTGGAAATAGAGAATTAAATGAAACAAAATTGGCAAATTATTTGGGTGTACCAGAGCATGAATTGGAAATGGCAGATGAAGATACTATTCTTGCTATTACTGGTGCAAATAAAGGTTTCACTGGTCCAGTTGGGCTTAAAGAAAATACAAGACTATTAGTAGATTCTAGAGTAACAAAGATGAAAAATATAGTAGTTGGTGGCAATGAAACAGACTATCATATAAAAAATGTTAATTATGGAAGAGATTTTAGTGGAGAGGTAGTTGAAGATTTATTGCTAGTTGAAGAAGGAGATATATGTCCTAAATGTGGAGCACCTCTTATAATGGATAGAGGAATAGAGGTGGGGAATATATTCCAATTAGGTACAAAATATAGTGAAAGTCTTGGTGCAAAGTTTTTAGATGAAAATGGTAAAGAAAAACCTTTCGTTATGGGTAGCTATGGTGTTGGTGTTTCTAGATCAGTTGCCGCAATCGTTGAACAATATCATGATGACAAAGGTATAATTTGGCCATTGGTAGTTGCTCCATATCACGTAATTATTACTGTAGTAAATACTAAAAGTGAAGAACAACTAAATTTGGGGGAAACCTTATACAATAAGCTTATTAAAATGGGCGTAGAAACACTGCTAGATGATAGAAATGAAAGAGTTGGGGTAAAATTTAATGATAGAGATTTAATAGGTATTCCAATTAGAATTACCGTAGGGAAAAAAGCTTCAGAAAATATTGTTGAGTATTCCTTAAGAAATTCGGAAGATAAACAAGAAGTAAATGTTGATGAAATAGAAGCGTTGGTAATGGATGAATTTAAAAAAGCAGGACTTAAAATCAGTTAACAACTAACAGTGAACAGTGAACAACAGGTGCTGCCCACCATAACACCGAAGGTGTCATCCTGAGGAACGAAGGATCCCAAAGTGTTCGATAATTTAGGAAACATGGGATTCTTCACTTCGTTCAGAATGACAACCATTCTCAATTCTTAATTTTCAATTTAATTGTGCATTGTGAATTGTGCATTGTGAATTGATGTAGTATAATATATGGTAATTAATCGGGAGGTGTAGTTTCTTGAAAGAGGTAAGATTGAGATTTGCTCCAAGTCCAACTGGATATTTACATATTGGTGGACTTAGGACAGCTTTATATAATTATTTATTTGCTCAACACAATAATGGTAAATTTGTATTGAGAATAGAGGATACGGACCAAACAAGATTTGTTGAAGGTGCAATTGAGAATCTTATTGAATCATTAAAATGGGCTGGAATAGAATATGATGAAGGTGTATTTGTAGAAGATCATAAATTGGTGCAAAAAGGTGAATACGGTCCATATATACAATCACAAAGACTAGATATATATAAAAAATACGTTGATGAATTAATCGAAAAGGGGCACGCTTATTATTGCTTCTGTTCCAAAGAGAGACTAGACGCCTTAAGAGATGAACAAAAGATAAAAGGTCTAGTCCCTAAATATGATGGCTTTTGTAGAAATATCCCTATGGAAGAAGCAAAAAAGAGAATCGCAAA
>JAPXKQ010000075.1:0-11617 GCA_033809995.1 Tissierellaceae bacterium | reverse complement strand
TTGTCATTCCATCCAACGTACCCTTTAAGGCACTCCGTTACTCCCCGGATCTATGGTCGCAGGAATATTAATTGTCCATTGTCAACTAACTGTTAGCTGTTAATTGTTAACTGTTAGCTGACTCCTGCAATTGTCTCAACTTATATATCATTGTACTTTTATCCAACTCTACCGTATCATAAGTTATAAATTCACCTTTTTTAATATCTCGTTTTACTACCGTATTTTCATTAACCAAGCCAATTGGTAATAGATTTTCTTCCTTCGCTTTTTCATAGGTTTCTATACTTCCCAACACTGTATACTCACCTATACCATCCAATCTTTCACCTTGTTTTAAATCTTTCTTAGCTATTGTAACTACTTCAGCTACAGGCTTGTCATAAAGTGGTGCGATTGTTGGCTCATTATAAAAATATGCTTTTGCGATTGAAATTGGAGTTTCCAAGCTTGTAAGATGATATGGTCTATATAGTACATAATTTGGTCCAGACCCCATTTTTAAAAATTGCATTTCATGGTGTACCTGTGGTAGTGATGTTGTTACAATTGCAAATACACCTGGTGCTATTCCCAATGCATAATCAACAATCTTATATTTGCTTAAAATTCCACCTTCTTCTTTTAGACTATAAATATTGGGTAAGTTTTTTACATCAGTTGTAGGACCATGACCACCACGTACATCTGGTATAAATCCTGTAGAATTTGCCATAGCAGCCATCTCTATCATTGTATTTGTCCCATCTATAAATGAGGCTAATCTTAATGGCTTAAGTTTTGATTTTAAAGCTTGATCTCTTACCATATCTGGAGTGACATCATAGTCAATTGGGTTATTTTTTCCCTTTCCTATGGCAAGTACTTCAAAACCAGTTGCTTCTGCAAAATCAAAGATTTCCTTTACGGCACCAGGTTCATCACCTGCGGTGCCAGAATAAACTACACCTGCATTTTTTGCCATCTTATTTAAAATAGGACCTACTACAACATCTGCCTCAACGTTTAGAAGAATTACATGTTTTTTATTGAATATCGCATCCATTGCTATCCTTGCACCTGCATCCGGCACTCCAGTAGCATCAACAACAACATCTATTAGATTAGGTTTTGTTGCATAATCTGTTATGTCTGAAGCTATGTATTTATTTTGTTCCATTGCCTTATTTATTTCACTAAGATTTTTGGCTACTACTATGTCATCTCTTGAAACACCTGCTAGTTTGTAAGCTTCAATAGCATCTTGTATCTTATTGCTTATTACAAGGGAAGGTTCCATGCCCTTAACAAGCATCATTTGACTGACCATCCCTTTACCCATCAATCCTGCCCCTACAATTGCTACCTTTATATGTTTATTTTCTTCTTCTAATTTTCTGAGTTTATTATTCAAATTCGACATTTGTAATCCCTCCTAACTTTCCTATTCGTTATAAAACAGAATTTAGTCCTGCAATATATCCTGTAGACCAAGCCCACTGTAGGTTAAATCCTCCACAATCCCCATCAATATCTAATAATTCTCCTACAATATATAATCCTTTAACAAGTCTTGATTCCAAAGTATCAGGATTAATTTCATTGGTATTAATCCCACCTGCAGTCACCTGTGCCTGACCCCAACCCTTGTGTCCAGTAACTTTAAAACTCCAATTAGTAAGTAAATCTGCTAATAATTTAATTTCACCCTTTGAAAGTTTTTCGACATTTTTATTTTTATCTATATTTAACTCTTTTAGTATAGGTAATATTAGCTTTTTGTTTATCAAACCTATTAATCCTTCTTCTGTAGTCTTCCAAGGCATCATTTCAAATCTATTAATCAAATAGGAGTATAGTTCATTTGGTGATTTTGTATGAATTATCGATACTTTTAATTCCACATCCATTTTTTTATTAAGGTATTCTATAGCCTTTCTACTTATTTGAAGAATTGGAGGTCCAGATATACCATAATCAGTAAATAAAATATCTCCTATATCCTCCCTAAGTAATTTATCTTTGTGATAAACTCCTGCTTTTCCTACAAACTTGACTCCATTAATCTGCTTAAAAATATTCCCTTCAAGTTTTAGTTGTACTAGTGCCGGAAAAGTTTCTATAGTTGAATGTCCAAGTGATTTTGCTAATGAATAGCCATTACCATCAGAGCCACTTACGGGCATTGCCATCCCACCAGTAGCCAATATTACCTTATCAGCTTCATATGTTCTACCATCTTTTAATTTTAATATAAAACTTTTTTTCTTAACAATACCGACTACATACGCATCTGTAATCAATTCGAAACCTAAATGTTCCATTTCATACCTTAGTATATCCAACATGCTGGAACTTTGAAATGATAGGGGATATACCTTTCCATTATCCTCAATAGCTGGTGTTATACCCATCCTCTCAAAAAAGTCAATTACACTATCATTATTAAATTGTGATAGTGGCCCTTTTGCAAAATCTAAATTATCGCCATGATAATTGTTGATATCTATATTTAAATTTGTGAAATTACATCTACCATTTCCTGTTGCCAACAATTTTTTTCCAACCCTATCGTTTCTTTCTAAAAGAATTACCTCTCCACCATTTCTTTTAGCTACGATAGCTGCCATCATACCAGCAGCCCCTCCACCTACAATTGCAACTTTATTTGACATAATTTTTCTCCTTGTCTAAATCATCCTCTTTATTTTACCCTTAATTTTCATTATTGTCCATTTCAAATGAAAAAAACTGTGAACAAGACTAATTATTCACAGTTTCTCCTTTAGCATAAACTTCTGCCAAGGTCTTATATGATCTAATAGATAAATCTCTTCATCTACAACTTTTCCCACTACAGAGGTTCTTCCACTATTCTCCATGTCCTTTAAAACTATATGCATTTCACCTGCATAATTGGAGTACAAACTTGATTCTATGATTATATCTCCCTTTTCCATATTCTTTGGATTTAATATTTCAAAATTATGACCCTTGTATTTTACTCTACTCTGAGTTGATCTTATCATATATTCTGAAACATCCCCACGATTGAAGTGTAGTTCACCCAACAATATATTTCGCTCTGTTTCTGGAAGATTATCTATTATATTAACATTTAGAGTTAATATAGCTTTATTTATATTACCTAAGGTCTTTAGTTCTTCTTCACTTGCATAGCAGTTTGATATAATTACATCATCTATAAGTCCTGTATTGAAAAAATCCTTTGCTTGAACTTCTAATGGTAAATTTCTATGCTCTTCTAGGGTTGGTAATCCCTCATTTACTACCCAAGGCCCAAATATACCATAACATGAAGAAATAAACGCAGCAGTTCTTAAACCATATTTCTTAAATCTCTTTGTAGAATCTATAAAATGTTTTCTAGAAATTCCTGTATATTTATGCGGATAAAAATTGTGACAGCCTATGATATTGTCTTTGTTAGGCATATAGCTCATAATATTGTCTATATATCTAGTCCCACTGCTAATATTTAGTTCTATCTTTAAACCATAAGGGTTAAATGACATAATACTTTCTTCATTCCCACTAAACCCTAAATCTAGTCTTATTCCAGTAAGACCTAAATCATTAAATACCTTTAAATCCTTATAATCTATATTTAAATCTGCAAATACTACAGGCGCTACATCTGCTACAACTTCCATGTCCAATTCTCTAGCTAATTTTACTACATCTTTAAATTTATTTAGACTATCCTCATCCTGAACAGTTATTAAATTTAAAAATATTCTTTTAAATCCATATTTTTTCGCCATTTTTATATAATTGATATCTTCTTCTAAAACTGATTTATCTGGATAAATTGAGATGCCCAATTTATTCACTTAATTTTACCCCCTTAAACTCCTGTAAAGTTTTGTAAAGGTCTATAAATTCATTAGCCATATCTTTTACAGTTATTGCATTCATTAGATGATCTTGTGCATGAATCAATAATAAAGTTATAGGCTTCCCATCTCCATTAGCTTCTTCTGATATAAGTTTTGTTTGGCTTCTATGTGCTTCTGCTAATTTTTCTACAGCATCTTCGATATATTTATTAGCCTTTTCCAAATCCCCATTCTTTGCAAATGAAATTGCCTCCATTGACAGGCTTCTAGCATCACCACTAAAATTGATTATATTCATTATAGTAAGTTCTATATCCATTGCATTCTCTCCTTTTTGATTTAACTAGATTGTTCATTTCTTGAAAAATTTCTGCAGATATTCCCTATTTGCATCCAGCATCTCATCTAATAATTTATGACCTAATTTGTCGTTAGACACAAGAGGGTTTAATACTATAGCTAGTAATGCCTTGTCATAATTTCCCTCAAATGCAGCCTCTGCACCTAATATTTCAAATGACTTTATTTGGTAAAGCAAACCTTTAATCATAAATGGATATTCATCTATGAATTTATATGGGATTGGACCGTCTTTAGTAATTCGGCAAGTCATTTCTATAGCGAAATCTTTTGGGAAATCCTTTATTGTATCTCCATTTACTGTATTTACAACCTGTAAGTCACCCTTATCGTTATAAATGGAGGATATTAGATTACATGCCACATCTGAATAATATGCTCCACCTCTTTTTTCTAATTCAACTGGCTTTATATCCAACTTTGTATCCTTATATAGATTAAATAGTTCTGATTCAGTCTTAATGACTTCTTCAGCCCTAGTAGTTCCGCTCCTATATTGTTCTAACTGATTTTCTAACATATCCTTAGTCTTATAATAATATTTATGATATGGGCATGGTATTAATTTAAAAGTCTTTAGAAATTCCTTATCCCATTCTAGCAATTCGATGTTCTTCATATTCACTAAATTAGAATCTTCTATAAACCTATTAAAAACTTCATCCGTTTTATTGATGTCATCAATATATATATTGAATCCATAAACCATATGATTTAATCCCGAAAAATCAACTCTTATTCTATTATAGTCTATCTCTAAAATCTTTGCTATCCCTCTCTCAACACCCATTGGTACATTACAAAGACCAATAAATCTTCTGTGTTTTGAATATCTAATCAAAGCTTCCATAACCATACCAACAGGATTTGTAAAATTGATTAACCATGCATTTGGACAAAGTTCACTCATTTCATTAGCGATTTCTAGGATTACTGGTATAGTTCTTAGCCCCTTAAACAAACCTCCTGCTCCATTGGTTTCCTGCCCTATAAATCCATAAGATAAAGGTATTCTTTCATCCTTAGCTCTTGCCTTCAATTGTCCTACTCTTATTTGAGTAGTAACAAAATCAGCACTTTCAAGTGCCTTTTTCCTATCCGTTGTCGTAATAATCTTCATAGGTATATTTGCTTTTTTAACCATTCTTTGTGCTAGATTTCCTATTATCTTAAGTTTTTCCAGTCCTTCTTCTATATCTACAAGCCATAATTCTTCTACAGGCAACTCATCATATCTATTGATTAATCCTTCAATTAACTCGGGAGTATAAGACGAACCGCCTCCAATAGTTGCTATTTTCAGCCTTTTATTCATAAAAATCCTTCCCCTTTTATAACAGTTTGAAAATGAAGGGGCTAAGAGCCCCTTTCCATCAATTTTTTACCTTTTCTCTATCTATAGCTTGTTTCTCTGCCAATTTAACAAATGGAAGATAAATAAGTGTTGCGACTGCAAAATTCACTAATGCTAATATTGCTGCCATTATACTCTTTATACCATTTGCACCTGTACCTAAGAATGCACCAATTCCTACAGGTGAAATCCATGGTATAACTACATATGTTGGAGGAACAAGACCTATTGCAGTTGCTAAATATGCAATTAACGAAAGTACTCCTGGTACTAATAGGAAAGGAATAAATAATATTGGGTTTAATACTATTGGAAGTCCATACATAACAGATTCGTTTATTTGGAAGATACCAGGTGCAAGTGACAATTTTGCAACTTCTTTATATTCTTTTCTTTTCTTTACTACTAAGAATATCGCTAATATCAATGCTAAGGTAGCACCTGAACCACCTAAGTGAACATAAGAGTCAAAGAATGTCTTAGTAACAAGGTGTGGAGCCTTTAATCCTGCTTCAATAGCAGCTGCATTTTCCGCTAATGCAGGCATATAAATACTTTGCATTATAGGTTCAAAAATATTTGCTCCATGTAGTCCAAAGAACCAGAATAAATTAATCAGTATAGGAATCAATATTACTGAAATCATACCTTGACCTAAGCCCATAAGTGGTTTTTGAACAATATTGAATATTACATCATATAAGCTATTTAAGCCTACCGCACTAATTATATAGGTGATTATTCCAAATATATAAATTGATATAAAGCCAGGGAATAGGGCAGCAAATGCTCTTCCAACTGCTGGTGGTACATTTTCAGGCATTTTTATTACTAATCCGCGTTTTGTAAGTTTAACAAATATTTCTGTAGCAATTAAAGCTACTATTAATCCTGTGAATAATCCTCTTGCATCCAAATAACCCCACCACAAATAGCCCCATCCTGCTTCTCCATGAGCTTGTGGTAATGTTATCAAGAAGGAAGCAAGTGCAACAAGACCAGCTGCCAATCCATCTTCTTCGTAACTTTTAGCTAAATTATAAGCTACTGAGAAGGTTACAAGTAAGGCAAGCATTGCGAATGTTCCCCACCAAACATTACCATTGATTGGTCCAAGTATAGCACCCAATGGAGGTATCCAAGCACCAAGTGTATTGTTTAGTAGTACTGCAAAGGAACCTGCTAAAACTATCGGCATAACACCTGCGAAGCCATCCCTTATTGCTGCTAAATGTCTTTGTGCACCTATTCTTCCAGCTACAGGAACAAACTTATCTTCCATCCATTTCATAAACCTATCCATACATATCCTCCTTTACATAATTAATAGAATAATTACTGATTATTGATTATGGTTAATGCTTGATCTAATACTTTTAAACCGTTCATAGTTCCATAATCCACACTGTTTATTACATCCACAGGAACTCCTTTAGGCTCCATCAATGCTTTTACCTTAGGGAGCATATATCGAACCTGTGGACCCAAAAGTATTACGTTTATTCCCTCAGTGTTGTTTTTTAAATCCGATTCGGCGACAGCATTTATTTTTACTTCTATTCCTTTTTCCTTCGCTGCTTTTTGCATCTTAGTCACCAATAGGCTTGTAGACATTCCCGCAGAACATACCAGTAAGATATTATACAAATAAATCCCTCCTTTTACGAAAGTATTTAATAATCAGTGCAATAATATATATTGCAAGAGTTGTGCCAGCACAGTTTATTCTATTAATTCTGTAAATCCCCTGTTTTTAATGAAAATAGTGTGCAAAATCATTGCACACTATTGCACGCTAAGTTGTTTTCAATAAAGAGTTTAACAATATAGGCTATTTCATTATCGCCTATATTAACTTTATAACATTCTTTTATTGGTCTGAAGGCATGTTGAACCTGTATAATTTCATTTAAATGTAAATCTTTAAAAGTGTCAAGGTTATCAAATTTTCTTGTTTCTTCCCCAGATAAAAGGCTATCAATCATAAAGCAAATATGAAGTGCCATACCCATCTTAACATCTCTTGTTATCCTATAACCCAACCTCTTCTCTATATCATTAATTAGGAATTTAATATCCTTAACTATTAATTCACTGTTTAATTGATTTAAATGATCCTTTAAAGACTCCCATATTTTGTCGTACATTTCTGACTCAGTAATTATATAATCCAAAACATCTTCAGCTCTATCTGAAAGTAAATCAATAGCTGAAATAAATGGAATATGGACTATATTTAATTCCACCGCACCTATAATAGCCAATATATTATGATTTTTTTCTAATATCCCTATTCTATCTTCAACTTTTCTATCGTCTAATATATTGATTGTGATTATTTTAATTTCTTTGCCTTTTATCTTTTTATTAACTAAATCTGCTATCCTCTTAGCTAAACCATCTCCTGTAAAACAGGCAGCAAGAATAATATTATCCTTTTTGTTTTTTTGATTATTTGTGTTTTCAACTATTATATTGTTTAGTGTAGCATCTAGTATCTCATCTAAGCTATACCCCATAATTGCCTTTCTAGCAATATCTAATACCATAAGTGTACTTACCATATCAATAGTCCTAACATCAATTCCCGTTTCCTCAGTAATCATATGTCCAAAGTTGGTTAGGGATCCCATGTCCACCATAAGGATAACCCCTTTATCCATATGAATTTCTCTAATCTTATTCTTAGTTAACTCATACATAAATTGAGGTTTCATGGATAGTGGCATGTCTAATGCAAAAACAAAGTCGGTACCTATTAAGCTATTTACCACTTCAACCATGGAGCTTGCCGTACTTCTTCCATGCATTGCAACAAGGATTTTTACATTAGGCTTTTCTAACTTTTTATCCATAAAAAATTCAGAGGAAAAAAACATAGCTAAATAACCAATTTCATCAACAGGTGTTTCAATTTGAAATTTACTATCAATTAATTTAGCTATCTTCATTGAAAATATAAATTCATCCTCATAATTAACTCTAATAAAGTTTAATTTCGGATTGTATATCTTTTCCCCTTTTCTAATCCTTTCGATGCTTCTTTCTAAGTGAAAAGAAAATGCAAAATATATTCTCTCATCATATTCTCTATTTAAGGTTTTCTTAGCCAATATAAGAATTTCTTCAACTAAGTTTAAAACCTCATTGTTTACAATATTATTAATTTCATCTTTTCTATAACGTCTACTGATTTCTCCAATATATTTTTTAAAGTGTGATTCTATATCAATATTTAGTATCTCATTTATATCAGACTCATCCATTCCAGATATTTTTAAGGTATCGATTTTATCTTCAATAATATTATAAAAATCTTCATTTATGTTTTCTTCTTCATGAGTCAGTTGTAATGTAGGTTCTTCTATTTCACTAAACTTCAATACATCGTAGGTAGAGTTTAGTAATTCATTAACCTCACTTCTATATTTATTTAAATATAACAAACCTTTTCTAACATGATTAGGTAAATCACCTTGATTTATTATTAGATAATTCCTTATATTAGCCTTATAATTTAGAAACGCTTTTGCACACGATAATTGAATATCACTTTTCAATTGTCCAATATTATTGGGACAATCATAAAGTAAATAGGAAATAATTGAATTTTTATTTATATATATGCTTTTACCAATTCTACGGGATTCTTCTCTAATAAACGATTCTATAAGGAAATATCTTTCACCCAATGACCTTTCTTTTAAACTTGGTAATCGAATTACCATTGGAATTCTCCTAGAAAACGTTTGTAATAAGTATGAATCAGGATTTTCAGTTGTGGCAGCAATTATTCTTACATTTACGTGAATGTCTTTTTCAGTCTCCCCTAAAGGTCTAAAGAAGCCCTTATCTATATAAGTAAATAACATTTCCTGCCCTTCAGGCGTTAATCTATGTATTTCATCTAAGAAGAATATTCCATTATCTGCCTGTTTCAACAATCCATCTTTATCACTATCAGCACCAGTGAAAGCACCCTTCTTAACACCAAATATTTGAGCTGTTAACAAATTTGGATTGTTTGCATAATCTGCACAATTGAACCTTACGAAAGGAGCATTTTTATCTATTGCATTGACTTCTTTGGCAAATTCGTACATTTGCTCTGCAAAAAGGGATTTTCCCACACCAGTTTCACCTAATAAAAGTGTATGCAACCCTCTTGGGGGATATATAATAGCAGCTTTTGCTTTTTCAATTGGAATACTTAAACTTGTGCTTGCCCCTGCAAGCTTATCTAAGCTAGAGGTATTATCATTTTTATTAACTAGTGGGATTATAGGGTTTGAAATTGATTGATATAAAACAGGTCTTCCGCCTATCTTATATATTTTAGCATCCTGATACAAAACATTTAAATATCTACTAACAGTCGATCTGTCCAAGTTCAATACTTTAGATATCTCCATAGCTGATATACCAGTTTTATTTTTCTTTTCCAATTCTAAAAGAGCATTATACACCTTATCAACCATTCTCATAATATCCACCCCCAATTTAACTTATTATATCAAAAAAAATTAAAGCCTACCATGATTTTGGCAGGCTAATATAAGTTATTTATTTTATTTTTCTTTAATTAAGCTAAGAACATAATTTAAAACTATTCCTACTAATGCCGCAAAACTTAATCCTGTAATTTTCACAGTTTCATTTATTGGAATGCCTATTGTAAATCCTAGTTTTGATGATAAATAATCACTTCCAAGACCTAATACTAAGATTGTTCCCATAACTATAATATTTTTAGCGTTAAACTTAACTTCTTGGTTCTTTATGGTTTGAACTCCTATAAGAGAAATCATAGTAAAGAGCATTAATGAAATCCCACCCATTACAGCTGTTGGAATTGTAGTTAAAAATGCCCCAATCTTAGCTACAAATGCTAGGATTACTGCGAAAACTGCAGCCAATCTTAAAATTGATGGGTCGTAGTTCTTTGTTATTGCTAAGACTCCAGTGTTTTCACCATATGTTGTATTTGCAGGTCCACCAATTAGGGCTGCAAATGTTGTTGCCAATCCGTCTCCTAATAATGTTCTATTAAGACCTGGATCTTCAATAAAGTTTTGACCTACAACCTGTCCATTGGTTGTAATATCTCCTAGATGTTCCATAAATACCGCTAATACGACAGGGGATATGATTGCAATTGCACCAAAATCAAATTTTGGTAGAGTAAATGGTGGTAATGCTAGAAACGATGCTTCCTTTACTGCCGTAGTATTTACCATCCCCATGTTATAAGATATTATATAACCCACAACAACTGCTAGTAATATTGAAAGTTGTTTTGTAAATCCTTTTGCTTTGAAGTTTACTATTAATGCTGTTCCAAGAGTTATCGCAGCTATTAATAAACTTTCTTTTGCCATTCCAAATGCTACTGGTATTAAGTTCATCCCGATTACTATAATCATTGGTCCAACGACTTGTGGTGCTAGAACTTTTTGAACTTTTTCTACACCTATTTTTTTAATTAATAATGAGATTACAACGTAAATCAATCCAGCTACTACCATGCCACCTTGGGCGTAAGCAAGATCTCCATTATAAAGCTCTTTAACTGTTAAAATTAGTGGAATAAAAGCGAATGATGAACCTAAGAAAACGGGAACTTTCCCTTTTGTGCAAGCATGGAATATAAGTGTTCCAACACCTGCAGAAAATAATGCAACTGATGGGTCTAACCCAGTAAGAATTGGTACCAATACTGTTGCACCAAACATAGCGATAAGATGCTGCAAGGCTAAAACTGATTTTTTTGAACCCTCGATAATTCTAGAAGTATTACCAACAGTCTCCTTTATTACATGATCTGTCATATTCTATTCTCCTTTCCAGCCTCTCAGGACTGATTTAAAGTATTTTTTGCTCTAAGTAATTATAGCATCCTATAATATAAAATGCAATAAAAATTTTATTGATATTTTTAGTAGCCTATACTTTTTTGTCACGGATCTTTGACACTTGCACGATAAAAAAATCGCTGAAGCCATTGAAAAGGCTTTATTTTTTTGTCAAATTTTATATATTTATATTGCACAATGTTGCCCAATGT
>JAPXKQ010000074.1:0-11677 GCA_033809995.1 Tissierellaceae bacterium | reverse complement strand
CCTTGATAATAGTGTTTGATAATATCTTCAAAATTATAACCCTGTTTTGCCATTTCTATAGCGCCATATTGACTCATTCCTACCCCATGACCATAACCTTTACCATTAAAAACAAAGGTTGTGGGCTTTGAAGAGACGATTCCCTCAAGAGTGCTTGTCCTATCTTTACTAATTGCTCTGCTTACAGTACTCCTTGAAACAGTTGCTTTATTTCTTCCATCAAGTATATATGCATCGTTCAAATTTATCTCATTTGGATAAAAACTATTGGCACTTAATGCATATACCTTGGTTGAAGAACTTGAGCCTATTGTATCAATATTAAACCATGTACTTTTTAAAGATGTGGTACCTACAAGGTTCCTAAAATTGGAGCTGGATAATATATGCTCTCCTTTTGTCCCCTTGATTTTCAACCTTTGTACTCTATTTGCTTCGGTTATTTCAAGAGGTTGAATTTCAATAATATCTCCTATATCTACGTTTAATGATAACAACTTTTCTTTTACCTCTCTAGCTGTGATTTCTACAGTCCAGTCACTATTTGGAGCATTGATTGAAAATTCATCTTTCACTGCTACCAAATATGGTGCACTGCTGCCCCAAACCTTAGAACTGTCTTCTGTATATCCACCAGATGAGGAATGAAATGTAGCATTAATTACCTTCCCATCATAATAAGCGTAGATTCCTCTAGTTTCATCAACTGCTTGATTGGTGGTAGGTTTTTCATTATCGTATGCCCCGTAAACTTGACAGTCTACCTTATCACATAAATTATAACCATCTTTTATATGCCTATTTATGTTTGCTAAGGTATAGCTTCTAGAAGCTATTGCCTGAGCCTTTAAGGCTTCCATTGGTGCACTTACAGGCATTTCCCTTGATATTACCCCATATAAGTACTTATCAAGTTCAATATGATTTATTAAAAAAACTTCATTACCTTTATTTAAAAAGGTTATATAATCTCTATACTTATTTTTTTCTACTTGAACAATAGAGTCCTCTTTGTTTCCTGAACCAATAATTACACTTCCGTCTCCAGGGATGTCAGTTATATAATTATAGCTATTATCATATATCTCAATTGAACCCTTGGGATTTCCTACGATTATTATGCTATTGTTTCTAATATCTAATATCTCTTCTTTACCATCTTTTTTACATATATTGAATCCAAAATCGCTAAATAATGAAAGATTTTCTGAAACGTTTATGTTATTTCCAATTTTTATGTCTAAATATATTTCATCTCTAGATGCCCCAAACGATGTAGAAGGTATTAATAAAATTAAAATTGCTATAAATAATAGATATCTTTTCATAATATGTCATCCCCTTACCTTCTAAATATTTTTAATAATAACGACAGGATTATGGAAAGAATAATCGAAGTAGTTATTGGAAAGAAAAACTTAAAATTTCCTTTTTCTAAATAGATATCACCTGGCAACTTACCTATTCCCAGTTTGTTTCCCAACATCATAAGTAGGCCAACTATAATTAAAATGACACCAATACTCAATATTGCCTTCCCGAATTGATCCATATTAAACCTCCTACTCTTCTTTAAAAGGTATATTAAAGTACTCATAAGCCTTCTTTGAAACGACTCTACCTCTCGGAGTTCTATTTATAAATCCTATCTGTATAAGATATGGTTCATAAACGTCTTCTATAGTACCTCTTTCCTCCCCTGTAGCAGCGGATAGAGTGTCTAAGCCAACTGGACCTCCGCCAAAGTTTTCAATTATGGTTAAAATTAGTTTCCTATCGACATAATCCAAACCTAGTTCATCGATTTCCAATATTTCTAGACCCTTCATTGCAACATTATGCGTGATAATTCCATTTTCTTTTACTTGTGCATAATCCCTAACCCTTTTCAATAGTCTATTTGCTATCCTTGGGGTACCCCTAGAGCGGCTTGCAATCTCCATAGCCCCTTCTTCATCTATTTTTATATCTAGGATTTTAGCGGATCTGTTAACTATTCTAGTTAAGCTTTCTATATCATATAAGTCAAGGTTTAACAATACGCCAAATCTGTCTCGTAAAGGCGATGTAAGAAGTCCTGCTCTTGTTGTTGCTCCTATTAGGGTAAATTTAGATAAATCAAGTCTAACAGATCTTGCTGAAGGACCCTTACCTATTATTATATCTAAAGCAAAGTCCTCCATAGCAGGATATAATATTTCCTCTACTGTCCTATTTATTCTATGTATTTCATCTATAAATAAAGCATCTCCTTCACCAAGATTGGTTAGGATACTCGCCAAGTCCCCTGGTCTTTCGATTGCAGGCCCAGACGTAATCCTTATATTGACACCCATTTCATTTGCAATAATATTAGCTAAGGTAGTCTTCCCAAGTCCAGGAGGACCATATAATAAACAGTGATCTAAAGGTTCATTTCTCTTTTTAGCTGCGCTAATAAATATATTTAACTTTTCCTTTGCCTTATCCTGTCCTATATACTCCTCAATCCATTTTGGTCTTAGATTAGCATCATTTTCCACATCTTCATTGCGTAAATTTCCAGCTACAATTCTATTATTTAAATCATCCATAAATATTAATCACCCCTAATGTTTGGACAGTACTTTGAGCCCTTCCCTAATGATACTTTCCACGTTCATATTTTTATCCAGCATCCTAATAGCTTTATCTACTTCAAATCTTGTATATCCCAAGGACATCAGAGCTTCTACTGCTTCTTGATAATTATTGCTAGAACCTTCTTCTACGTCTTCATCTACTATTATAAAATCATTATTTATTCTATCTTTTAGTTCCAATATAATCCTTTCAGCGGTTTTCTTTCCTACCCCTGGTGCCTTGCACAATTTATCAATATTTTTATTTATTATTGCTAATTTTATTTGATTTGTGCTCAATGCAGAAAGTATACCCAAGGCTACCTTAGGACCTACTTTTGTAACTAACATAAGCATTTTAAACATTTCCATTTCTTCTTCTGTTGAAAAACCGTATAAATAAAGTCCATCTTCACGTACCATTAACTGGGTATAAATCAACTGTGACCTTTGACCCAATTCCAAATCCCGCATGGTATTGATGGATGTGAAAATCTTATAGCCAATACCATTATTTTGTAAAAGGATATAGTCTTCTCTTATATTTACAACATCTCCAATAATAAAATCAATCATCTAATCATTCCTTTTATGTATCATTTCATTCTAAAGTTTTCTTTAAAGTTTAAGGAGCTTCCGTGGCATATTGCTACAGCTAAAGCATCTGCTGCATCGTCAGGCTTGGGTATTTCCTTTAGATTAAGTAATATTTTTACCATTTCCTGTACTTGATGCTTCTCTGCTCTTCCATACCCTACAACTGATTGCTTTATTTGTAGAGGTGTATATTCATAAATAGGTAAGTTCTTATTTACAGCGGCTAATATCTCTACCCCTCTGGCATGTCCAACTTTTATTGCTGTTTTAACGTTTTTGTTAAAGAACAGTTCTTCTACAGCCAATTCTTCTGGATTGTATTTTTCTATAATATCGATAATACCATTATATACAATTTTTAACCTTTCTGGAAATAAAATGTTTGAATCAGTTGTGATACATCCATAATCTATAACCTTGAAATGATTGCCTTTGCATTCAATTATACCATATCCTACAATTGCTATCCCTGGGTCAATACCTAGTATAATCATTAATATCTCCTTCCAATCTTCAACTTATAATATTGTATCACATATAATGAATTGCTTCCATAAATATGTATGGGGCGGGAATATATCCCACCCCTAGCTAATGTAATTTTCAATTATATCAGATAGATCTTCTTCACTATTTACCCTAATACCCTCTTGTAATTTTTGTTGATCTATTGGTCTTAAGATATTGATTGGATATTCTGGAAATACCTTATCTAGTACCCTTTCCCCTTCTTCATTAATTTTAAATATAGCTATCTTTCCATTTTCCTCGCCAATAATAAAATGATTTGTGCAAAGTTGATCCTTTTCACTCCACAATACTACCTTTTCACTAGAGAAAGATATTAGCCTTACTTCAGGTGAATTTGTGTTTAAATATTCAACTAACTCTTCTTTGGTCATATTCACGTACTTTTCTGATGCTTGTATTTCAAAAGTTGGAATATCATCACACACTTTATAATGTATTCTTTCTTCAATAATAGTATTTGGTGTTATTCTATTTTCTTCTTGAACAATTTCTATATCCTCTTTATCGTCTATTTTATCAATTGATCTTCTTGCAGATATGCTGTTTTTCTCCTTTTTAATATTGTTGTCCATAATATAGTATCCAAAACTAAAACTTAGGACAAATAAAATAAAAGAAAATATTAAAATATATTTAAATCTTTTATCCTTAAACATAAAATCCCTCCAGATTTCTATCTAGAGGGATATTATTTCCATATCTGTGAATTTTATACTTACTCTATTCTAAACTTTCATCCACCCTTACCTATATCTCTTTAAAACTCTATCATTAAGCCCATACCAATATGCATCTTTATAGAGTTTAAATCCATCTTTAAGCATAATTTTAACCAATTGAATATATATGCTGTTAAGATCATCTTTAGTTAAAAGTGTTACATCTTCTTTGATATTAATATCTTCAGAATTATAATCTATGGTCATTTGCTTGTCCAAATATTTATTAAGGCTAAAGACCTTTGGTTTTATTACATTAGAAGCATATTTGTATATTAAATTATATAAATATTTACTAGACCTTTCTTCCCGATTTAATTCATTATTAATTTTTGTTTTTAATTCTAATACATCCTGATTGCTTGTCTCAAAATGGAACAGATATTTATTATTATATAGATATTCAAGGGTACGATAGTTTAATGCAAGTCTTTCTAATTCATTTACGTGCCTAATATCTATATACCCTAATTTATAGCCTTCAAGGTATAGAAATAATTCTAATCTATTAATTTCCTCATGGACTAGATTGCTAAGATTTAAAGCAATCAACTGATTGCCTCTTCTCTTTCTTAATGCTCTTTTGATGTTTTTGCGGAGATTTCGAATAGAAACATATTCAGGAAAGATATTTCTAATATTGTCTTCTAAATCATATAAGTTGAGTAGGATATGTATACAATTAATGTCATTGTTAAATAAAAAATTGTATTTTAAGCCTTCATATAAATCAAATACGTTTTTATTTGACAATGCCATTTCTATACCCCCAATAACCTTATCTTAATGTTTTCAAATAGTGACAGTATTAATTATTATACTACATTTTTCACCATAATTGTTTAACAAAAAAATAATTTGATTTTTACAAAATCTTAATATTTAGGGATGGATTTCAAACCACCCCTTATAATTGATTGTATTCATTTACTATGATATCATATTCAATTTTATTACAACAAAAATATATTTTCTTTTTTACAGTTCTCTATTATTTCATCTGTCCAAATTGAAGCTTGAACTTGACCAATATGTTTGGAATGTAAAAAATACATACAAATTCGGGATTGACCGATCCCCCCGCCTACTGTATAAGGCAATTCTTGATTTAACAACATTTTATGATAATCAAGTGTTTTTCTATCCTCTGCATTTGCAAGAGATAATTGTTTTTCTAATGCTTTTTCATCTACTCTTATACCCATACTTGATAATTCTAAGGATTCATTTAGGATTGGATTCCAAAATAATATATCACCATTTAAATCCCAATCATCATAATCAGGTGATCTTGTGTCATGTGGACTACCAGATCTTAATTTGCCACCAATTTTCTTCAAAAATACTGCCTTATATTCTTTAGCTATTAAATGTTCTCTAGTTTTGGGTTTTTCATTAGGATAAAGATCTTCCAGTTCCTGAGTGGTAATAAATTTAATTTCATCAGGCAATTTCCTAAATAATTTATCTGGATAAATCCCATTTATATAATTTTCTGTGTCTTTAAAAGCCTCAAATATATCTTTTACAATCTTCTCTAAATATTCATCAGTTCTATCTTCTTTTCTTATTACTTTTTCCCAATCCCATTGGTCTACATATAGTGAATGGGTATGGTCTAATACCTCATCAGGCCTTATAGCATCCATATCCGTATAAAGTCCTTCATCAAAATCAAAACCATACCATTTAAGTGCAAGTCTTTTCCATTTAGCTAATGATTGTACTATTTCTAGTTCTTGGTCATATTTTCTCATCTTAAATGATACTGCCTTTTCAACACCTGTTAAATTATCATTAAGACCCGTTTCAGGCTTTACAAATAATGGAGCTGATACCCTTGTAAGATTTAATCTATCAGCTAATCTCCTTTCAAAATAGTCTTTTATCAATTTTATTGCAACCTGCATTTCTCTTGGTGTAAATAACCCGTTCATTTTTTCTACCTCCTATATTTTTGAATAAAAAAACCTTCCATCCTTCTTCAAAAGGACGAAAGGTTAAAATTTCGCGGTACCACCTTAATTAGCAATAAGCTCTCTCAATCTGTACGGATTTAAATAAAATCGATACATAATGGCTATATCGTGCCATAATCGTCTGAGCCTACTCTAATTAATTTCGGTCAGATGCTCAAGGATGTTCTTCGTTCATTATCTTGTATCAGGCTTCCACCGTCCCCGACTCTCTTAAACTTCAATAATAAATTACTCTTCCTATCATAGCTTTAAAAAATATTATTACAATTATATAAAAAATTCTACTACTTTGTCAACACTTTTCTAAAGTTCCATAGCGAATGTCTTATGAATATCTTCAGAATAAGCCTGAATAGTATCTAAAATAAAATATGTTATTTTAAGATTTAAAGATAGAGCAAAATTTAAATCACTTTTAAATCCTGTTTTCATTGAGTATTCTTTTACAACATCTTCTATATATGTTCTTATTGTAGCCTTTAATGTAATTATTTTACTGTCAAAGATATCAATATCATCGACACTAATTACATTTTTCTTAAAATGATGTTTTGGAGCGTATTCATTTAAATTTGATTCATATTTAATATGTTTTATCATAGAATCAGCAAATGTCCATCTTCTTGCGTGTGGCAAGCATACATAATCAGACAAATAGTGTGAGATAACTCCTATTTTTTTACTTAAAATCTTTATTGCAATTGGATCTAATATTTGATTAAATTCAATATATCTGCTAATAAAGATGATTTTCATTATCTCCTTAGAAATGTAGTTTATACTTTCATCTTGATAATGTCTGATAAATCTATATTGGGGCAATATATCTGGAGATATCGACCCCCATAAAAGTGTATCTTTATCTAATTTAAGTCCATATATTTTATATACATTATCGTAAATGTTTGTTGCTATTATTTTATGAGTTTCTGCAAATATTTCAAACACTTCCTTTACTTTTAAAGTAACGATTGAGTAGTCTTACTTGATATTAATACAAAAGAAAAGGTAAGTCAATAAGAAAGTTGTTGCAATATTTTAACATTTTCACTTTAAAACTTATTTTCAAAATATTCCTCGTATATCCTTAAGCTATCTTCACTAAATAAAATTAAATTAATTTCTTCAATAACTTCATCGTTATTTAAAAAATCCTTTATTGCCTTTAAAACTACTTCTACTGCCTTTTCTATTGGATATCCATATGCACCTGTTGATATCGATGGAAATGAGATAGTCTTAAGATTATATTCACTGGCTAGTTTTAGTGAATTATAGTATGCATTATATAATAGTCTCTCTTCACCCATTTTCCCACCATGATAAATGGGACCAACAGTATGAATGACATATTTGGATGGAAGATTTCCAGCAGTAGTGATACGTGCTTCACCAGTAGGACATCCCCCAATTTTTTTACACTGCTCCAAAATTATTCTTCCACCTTTTCTATGAATAGTACCATCAACACCACCTCCACCTAAGAGGGTGTTATTAGCAGCATTTACTATTGCGTCTACCTTTTCTTCTGTGATATCACCTTTTTTAATATTAATCTTCGTCATTATCATTACCCCCTAGTTTAACGCTTTATCTATACTAACCCAAATATTTTCTGTTTCAAAACCCTTTCTCCATGAAGCAACACCTGCCAAATCATACTTGTGTATTAAGGAAATTTTATACCCTAATGATCTTTCGTCTTCTAACCATATTCTATAATCTATATCATTCTTAGTAATCTCTCCATAATATTGCCCAAAGTTTTCGTTCCACACAGTTACAATTTCATTATCCTTTACGAATTTATTGGCAACTTCCATGGAAATGGTTTGAGAGGAAATCTTATTGGGCTCTACAAGCCAAAGTCTAGTATAAAATGGTACAGCTAATATAAGTTTTTCATTGGGAACCTCCTTTAAAACCCCCTTTAATCCCTTTTCTACCCAAGAGTATTCTGCAACCGACCCTGCGTTAGGACTACTAGCCCAATGCTGGTCATACGCCATAAGCATCATATAATCCAGTGATTCATGCAATCTTTGCCTATCATAACATAAGGACCAATTTTCACTTGTGGAAATTGTTGTTACATCCATTGAAACTATCATTTCATTCTCTTTAAATATAGGATAAAGTTCCCTAACAAATTGAGTTAAAAGATCCTTATCCTTTAAATAAACATTTTCAAAATCAATATTGATACCATCAAATCCATAGTCTTTATATGTTTTTACAATATTTATAATTACCTTTTCTCGCGTACTACTAGAATTTAATAATTCATGTGTTAAATCTGGGTCGAAGCTATTGTCTATTAAAGGCCATAATTCATACCCCATTTCTTTATATTTATGTACATAATCTTTATTGCCTTTATCTTGTAGATTTCCTTCAGTATCTATAATAGAAAACCAGGTTGGCGATATTACATTGACACCTGGAATAGGCTTTATATTGTCTATGTATTTTACCTTAGAGTAAGTATAATCCCAAGTTAAATTAATTTTATCTTTAATATTAGTTTTTTCTTCCCTACTTTCCAACTCAGTCTTGTAGATGTCTTTTTTGTGCTTAAGTCTAATATATTTTTTCTCTATAAATCCTAAAATCCCATCATTGCTCCTAACCTTTAGCCATTTCTCAAACTCACCATAAACAGTAACAGTATCATTAATCACAAGATTATCTTTAACAATAGGTGCCTTAATATCCATATCACTTCTGATTACTCCATTATCTAATATTACACTTCCTGTTAGGTAATAAATATCTGTATAATCAATAATCACAGCATTGGTTTCGTCAAAGTAATTAATACTTATATCGTAATCATCTTTAAATAATTTCATTGGAATATATAGGTTGTCATCGATTAATCTTATAGGGTCATCAATAAAAAATTCCTTAGAATTAACACTACCTACTATCTCATCTATTTTAAATCTCTTTACTTTATCTTTTGATGTGAAGATTACCGTTTCTTCATTTTCATCATAAAATAAATTTTCATCAATATATTCTTTTAAAAAGTTGTAATTAAAGTAAAATTCATTATCTATGTGTAGAACTGGTTGCCCCTCATCTATTACTATATCTTCAATAATCAGATATAAATCATCTGAATAGCTTATTACCGACATATTTGGCTTATTGTTAAAATACCAATATGAGGCACCTGTAATTAAGCCCATGGATACAATCATAAGAAATACAATAATTATCTTTTTCACCAATCCACCCCCCATATATATACTATCATATTCATATATATCCTTTCAAACACATTCTAATAGGAAAGTTACGTACATATTTCGCCATGGCATATTTTAGCAACTTAGTTTGTTAAATTATTAATTATTCAAAATTTTATTGTAATCTATTGAGAAATGTTATATAATTTAAAAAATTAAATATTTTCTGATATCTTTTGTTTCTAATGTACTACTTTGGTACATAGAATAAATTAATATATCTAAAGGGAGGTTGATTGAAGTTATCTTCTGAATTGTCTAAATTTTTCATCAATTTAAAAAGGAGGTTGTGTTAATGGAAAAAACGGACAAGAAACAAAGAGAGCAGTGGGGTTCACGAGTTGGTTTTATTTTAGCAGCTGCTGGCTCAGCGATTGGATTAGGTAATATATGGAGATTTCCTTATTTAACTGGCAAAAATGGTGGCGGAGCATTTATTTTAATTTATTTGGTATTTGTTATTGGAATTTGTCTTAATGTTATGATAGCTGAATTTGCCATGGGAAGAAGAACAAAATTAGCAGCAGCAGGTGCATACAAAAAGTTTAGTAAAAACTGGACCTTTGCAGGATCCTTAGGGGTTTTAAGTGCATTTCTGATTATGGGATTCTACCCTGTTGTTGGTGGATGGTCACTTGCATACGTATTTAAATCCGTTACAGGGCTACTATCATCAAGTGCTATAGGTGATGCATTTGGGGGATTTATCGGTGGAACTTTTGAACCTATTGTATGGATGTTAATTTATCTTGCTTTAAACGTAGCAATTGTTGTTAAAGGTGTTGCTAGTGGAATCGAAAAGGCTAGTAAGGTACTTATGCCTACTTTGTTCGGACTACTATTATTGATAATCATACGAAGCGTAACTTTACCAGGCTCAGGAGCAGGGTTGGAATTTTTACTAAAGCCTGATTTCTCTAAGGTTACAGGAAGCACATTCCTAGATGCCCTAGGGCAAGCATTTTTCTCCTTAAGTCTTGGAATGGGTGTTATGATAACATATGGAAGTTATCTTGATAAAGATGAAAATATTCCTAAGAATGCTCTTATAGTCACAATGATGGACACAGGTTGTGCTATTTTAGCGGGTCTTGCATTGTTCCCAGCACTATTTGCTTTCGGTATGGAACCTGCTCAAGGTCCAGGATTAGTATTTGTTGTAGTTCCTACATTATTTAGTCAAATGGGTGGAATAGGAATTATTTTATCAGTAATTTTCTTTATTGCTTTAACTGTAGCGGCATTAACTTCGTCAGTTTCACTGTTAGAAGTTGTAGTTGCATACTTGATGGATGAAAAGGGAATGGAAAGGAAACGAGCAGTTAATCTAGCTTCTGGAGTAATGATTGTAACATGTATGTTATCATCCTTATCAATGGGTACATTGCCTGAAATTCCTATTCTAGGTGTTGGATTCTTCGATTTCTTTGATATCTTAACAGATAAGATATTCTTGGCTGTAGGAGGACTATTGATTGCAGTGTTTGTTGGTTGGTTTGCAAAAAAAGAAGATTTGCATGATGAATTAACAAATGGCGGTACCCACGAATTTAAGTATTTCGGTATATGGTATAGTTTAATTAAGTATGTAATCCCTATAGCAATTACTATAATCGCAGCCATGGGAATTATCTCTATTCAACAAAAAGGATTAATGATATTTGGCATATTGGTAGTGTTAGCAGGGGCTGTATTCTCGAAAAAATTGTAAATTAGATAATATGGAGCATTTTAAAGGGTCTGCCGATTTGGCAGGCCCTATTATATATTATTTTTTCTTTAATTCCTTTTCCTTGCCCCATTTTGGATCTGGGACACTTGTGTCTCTCTTATTAGCTGGAAGCGGATCATTTTCAATTTCCTTTCCTTTTCCACCAGTGCTGCCTCCTGGTTTGTTGCCGCCAGTATTGTCACCTGGTTTATTGATTCCTACTACCTTTATAGCATTTAGTCTCTTTATTAAAGAATCCTTTGTAATCCCATCTACTAATTTATTT
>JAPXKQ010000073.1:0-11732 GCA_033809995.1 Tissierellaceae bacterium | reverse complement strand
TATATATTGACTAATTGTTTCTTGAAATTTTCCTCGTAATATCTTTTTGACATGATTTTCTCCTCCTAATATTATTATATCATGTTCGGAGAAAACCTGTCCTACTTAGTGTAGCCTATCCATAATGCTACTAGTCTATTATTAAAAGATACTTCTGAGTATGAAAACATGGCGAAAGGAAGTAAATCCATATAGAAATAGCAATGCGTCTAAAAGAATAGTACAAGCTATATTGCACTATTTTGACTAGGTGATAGGCTGAAAGAGTTTTAAAAAAGTTAATATATATATTAATATTATGAATTCAGGACAACTAAAGGCGATGACATAGATTGTTCTGAATTTTTTATATAATATAGATAACAAGAGTGATAATTAGTTATTGGAGGTCCTTATAAACGAGAAAATAATCACATCATTTGATTAGTATGTTAAATATACTGAATGTTATAAAAGTAGATATTTGTTTAGTGGGCAAGCAAATTAAAATTGCGGATTATTGCATTCAATTTTTAGCAACAATAAAGAACTAGATAATGAGAGTTTAAAAATCAATAAAGATAGAAGTATTAAGTTAAACAAAACTGCCAGAGAGGCTTTAGAAAGGCTTTTAGACTCATTAGATACCTGTGAATGGATAACTATATATTTAGGTATGGGGGAGGGATAGACAAGATTGTGGATAACTTTATTGGTAGTTATGGGTAAATATGATATTATGATTTATGAATAATTGTATCACTTAGGATATTAAAGGTTAATAAGGTTTTCTATAATAATATAATTTGAAATCTGAATATTGGAGGCGAGGTAATGTGGAAAGATAGCGAAACTGAATTAGATTATCTCGATTTTGACTATTTAATTGAGACTATAAGTAATATTATTAAGAATGATGATTTATTACCATCTACAATAGGAGTTTATGGTGATTGGGGAAGCGGTAAGTCAAGCTTAATAAACATGAGCATAACTTCTTTAGAAGATGATAAAGATATAGTGCCAATATATTTTAATGGTTGGTTATTTGAAGATTATGAAGATGCTAAAGCAGCTTTATTAGGAAGTATTTTAGATGTTATTGAAGAAAAAAGAGAACTTGATAAAACTGCCAAAGAATGCATTGTCGGTTTATACAAAAGTATTGATAAAATGAAGTTAGTTAAAGGTGCAATTGGCCTAGGAATTGGAGCATTTCTAACAGGTGGGACAAATATCGCAGCTGATTTCGCTATTTCCACTGTATTAGATAAAATTACATCTTCGAATGATGGGATACTAAAAGAAGATGTTTTGGAAGCGATTAAAGCGGAATTGACAAACAAAGAGTTGCGTGAAAGCATTAATACTTTTAGGGAAGATTTTGATAAACTATTGAAGCAAACAAAGATTGATAGATTAGTAGTATTTATTGATGAGCTTGATAGATGTAGCCCAGACACGATTTTAGAAACACTTGAAGCAATACGACTGTTTTTATATGTTGGACGAACTGTTTTTATCATAGGTGCTGATGAGAGGCATATTTCGTATGCTGTTCAAACAAAATTTAAAGAGATCCAAGGTCTTGGAATTGATATTGGGAAGGAATATTTAGAAAAAATAATCCAGTACCCCGTAAGAATACCAAGGTTAAGTACTCGAGAAGTCGAGTTATATATATCATTGCTTTATATGGAAAAAGAACTAACAAAAGAAGAGTTTGGAGAAACTATAAATTTTATTCATTCGGAAAAGGAAAAGAATTTTTTTGATTTTCAGCTTGATTATAATTTATTAAGAGGTTTCAATGAGGATATCGCAAATAAAGTTAAATTGAGCTTGGAGATATCGAAGCAAATTTCATCAGTTTTAGCTAATGGGCTAAATGGCAATCCAAGGCATTGTAAACGCTTTTTAAATTCTATGGAAATGCGATTGAACATGGCTAAATATAAAGGAATTGAGCTGGACAGAAAAATCTTAGCTAAAATAATGCTGCTTGAATATTTCAAGCCCCGGATGTTTGCAGAATTAGTAAGTGCACCTGTTGATTTGACGGGTAAAATAGTTGAATTATCAATGCTTGAAAATAATGAAACAGAATCGTTAGAAAAACTAGCTTCGTGGAAGGATGATGATTGGGTAAAGAACTGGCTTAATATGAAACCCTATATTGGAGAAATAGATTTGCGTCCATATTTTTACTTTGCAAGAACTTCACTTGATAATAGATATGAAATGGCAAAGATGAAGTTGAGTAAAATCGCAAATGATGTATTAAAAAGTTTGATATCAGGCTCGGATTCAGGTTTACTAAACGCTTGTGATAAAGCAGGAGAAGTAAATGAATATGAAGCAGCATTAATAATTGAACATTTAATTTCACAAATTACAAGCTCTAGTGAAATAGATGATATGCAATTTAGAGCATTACTAGAATGGGGATTATTAAAAGAAGAAACGTATACTGCAATAATTAGTGGTTTAGAAGCTTTAAGTGGAACTAGAATTAAACCATCTTACATACCTAGAGTGTGGAATTTTGGAAAAGGAATTAACCAAATTCAGAAGATTAATGAAATTTTCGATGGTTGGATTAAGGATAATCCAAAAATTGAGCCTATTATTAAAGAAGAGAGGGGAGATTAATTATGGGAACCTCAAGTATATATGATGGACCAGTGAAATCATTATTACCTGGTGATTATAATGATTTTGATGATAATAACCCTGAAGATGACCAAGAGCATCCAGATATTCCAGAAGATTTGGACGAAGAGAATCCACAGTGGGTTCCATGCAGATGGAAAGATGCAAAAGATGCAATGACAACTTATGCAAAAGGTAGTTCCTCTGATAAAGGTAAGGTAATGAGTAGGTATGTTGGGGCATCTGGCGGTTCAAGCCAGCTCACTAAATCTTCAGTTTCAGGAAGAAATGCAACGCTCAATTTAGGCCGGGTTATTCAAGGTTTTAGAGAAATTGGTGTTGAAAAAACACTTCAGTCTTTACAAGTTGATTATGTTGGTAAAAGTGCTAAAGAGGTATTATCCGAACTTGTTAATGTTATTTCTAGTAGTACTAATACTAAAGAAGATATTGCTGCAAGAGGAGCATCGGTAGAAGTCATTTCTGAACTTTATGATATAGTAGTAGAAAATGGAGGAGATATTGAAGCCTTACATAGGATTGACGAGGGGTTATTCAGAAAAGTAATTGAAATTTTTGTTAGTGAGTATATTTTCATACGTGTAATGAGTGATCTACAGAGCAGATTTGAAAAACATGTAGATAATCCAGAAAAATCAGTTAAGAAAGAAAAAGAGTTAAAGGACTATATTAAAGTTAAAGTTGAGCTAAGGATGCGAGAAATGAAACCAGAAAGCCATGATTATAATTCAAGTAGCATTGAAAAAGAGATCGACAATTTGTATAAGGCATGTTTTAGAGTTTTTGAAGAATACCTATAATTTCATTTGAAAGGGGTGTAAAAGTGATAAATATTGTATATAAATATTCTTCTGATGAAGAGTATATTATTGAAGAGGATCATATAATATGTGGTTTAGATGATTATAGATATACTTTTTGGAAGGAAAGACTAGAATTATTACCGGAATTTCCTTCTACGGAAGCGATAGATCTGTTAATGATATCATTAGCGGTTTATGGTGCTGATCGAATAATTTTGAGAAAAGATGCTTTAGATGGGTGGAGAAGAAGCATACATCTACATTTGCCAGTACTCAATATCGATTTATTTGAACATAATAAACAACTATTGAAACAAATAACAAATTTTCTTACTGGTGACAATTGGGAATTTACTTTTAGAGAAAGAAACTTGACTTTAGAAGAGAAGAATTGTAGAGAACAGATGGCTCAGAGAAGAATTAATACATTAGATACTAATAAAATATGCATGTTCTCCGGAGGGCTAGACTCGTTTATTGGAGCTATTGATTTGTTAGAAGATGAAAGTAATAATATTATTTTTGTAAGCCATTATGGTGGAGGAAAGGGTACATTAGAGTATCAAAAAGCTTTGAAACAGGAGCTAATAAATAAGTATTCGATTCTAGAAAATAACTTTTATTCTTTTTATGCTGCTCCACGAGGTGGAGAAGAGAAAACAATGAGATCACGTTCTTTAATGTTCTTTAGCCATGCTATTGCTATCGCATCATGCTTTAATAAAAGAATAGTCTTAGTGATTCCTGAAAATGGTTATATATCATTAAACATACCTCTTACCTATTCTAGAACAGGTACAAGCAGTACAAGAACTACGCATCCACATTATTTAATGCTTCTTCAGAAATTAATAGATAGTTTTAATTTAAAAGTTACTCTCATAAATCCGTATCAGTTTAAAACAAAAGGAGAAATGATTTCAGAGTGTAAAAATAAGCAATTTTTAATGGATAATATTGTTAATACGATGTCTTGTTCTCACCCTGATGTAGGTAGAATGCGAGGAGAAAGCGAGACCCAACATTGTGGGACATGCTTGCCGTGTGTAATTAGAAGAGCAGCTATTAAGTCTGCTGGAGTTAAGGACATGACAACTTATTTTGATTTAGATTTTTCATCTGGTCCTACTGCGAGAATGAACTTAAATTCATATTTGCTTGGACTTGAAAAGTTTAATGATGATAGAGCATTTTTAGATGTCCAAATGTCCGGGCCATTAGATTCTGATATTATACATTATGAATCACTTTTGATACGAGGAATGGCTGAACTAAAGGAAGTGTTAATGGATTATTATGAAGATAATTAAATATGATACTCATACGCATCTTGATCTATATGATGATTTTGAGATAAAACTTCAATATATTGAAAAGAATAAGATTTATTCGATTATTATGACTAATGTACCAAAACTTTATCAAAGATATAAAATTAAATATCCCAATTTAAAATATAGTAGATTTGCTCTTGGATTACATCCAGAACTTGCTGTTAAGTTTAAGAATCAACTTAAATTATTTTTAGATTATACACCAGAAAGTAGGTATATAGGTGAAATTGGTTTGGATTTTTCTAATGGCATTAATAAAGAACAAATTTTAATCTTTGAAAAAATTATTGATTTGTGTAATTCTTTTAATGATAAAATAATTAGTATTCACAGCAGGAAGGCTGCAGATAGTGTAATTGATATTGTAGGGCAAAGCAAGAATAAAGTTATACTCCATTGGTTTACTGGATCCCAAAAAGAGCTTAAGCGTGCTATAGGTAATGGATATTATTTTTCTCTAAACAACGATATGCTAAATACTAATAAGGGAAAAAGTCTTCTCTTAACTGTACCAGCAAATAAATTACTAATAGAAAGTGATTCTCCATTTACTAAAGATACCAAGAATAATTTTACTATTGATTACTTTGAAAAATTCTATAAACTTTCGTCTAAAATACTAGGAAAATCTGAAGAAGAAACAAAATTATTGTTTAGTAACAATTTCAAAGAATTACTTTCTTAAAGAAGAACGGTTTCCAATTGTATAACCAATGTCTTTTTCTTGAAAAATTTAAGGAACTTAACATGAGTATTATACTGCAAGGACGAGTTGAAGAATTAACAAAGTGGATGTACATATGAATGTTAAAAGAGGAGATATATTTTAAGAAATATGGAGGGGGACTATGGAAGATAAAATAGAAGTAAGGTCAAGTAAGTACTCATATGATATGTCTTCATGGGTTCTAGAGAAGGCTACTAATGTGCTTAGGGAATTATCATGTATAAGTGAAAAAATAAGTAAAAATAGTTATATTGATTCTAATTTTAAAGATGAGATTGGAGATAATTTATATCCTGCCATCTATGATTGTTTAAAACTAGTATCATTTTCTTCTAACTTAGAATGGAATCCTGATGATATAAGAATTATTTGTGAAGAGGGTTATAAAGGCTATACTAAAGTTATTAAAGAATTTGATGACAAAGAACATGATGAAAGTGTAAGAAAAATAGATATCCAGAAGTTTTGTGCTGAATTAGAAAATTTATTAAAGGGGCATAGGACAAACAGAACTTTAATATATGATTTGATTAATGAATATAAGATCAAGGATGCAGATTTAGATAAAATAAAAGAGATGCTTGAAAAATTGACAATAGGAGATTTAGATTGGGAGACTTTTGGAAAAGATTCTTTGAAATATATCAGAGCAATTAGGGAAAAGAACATTTAATGGAAATTCCTAATTATTAATGGCCGAGAAGTTCAAAGAGGTAGGCGTTATATCTAGAATGAAAGCCCAATTATATTTATATGATTGGCTCCGGGAGAAGTTTCAAGAGCCAATAAAATTATTTTATGACACATATTCAAATAGAATCAATCCTATTTTTGAAAGTATAGAAGAGGAATCAAATGCTATAGCTGAAGAAAAATATCAAGAGTTAGGAAGATACTTTAATCCTGATTATCATGATCCAGCTGATTTTGCTGAACAAGCATGGGAAGCTGGGTTGGAGCATTATGAAGGTATGGCTTTAATGAAATATAATACAAAACTTATGTGGATATCAACTCTATATCAATTTTGGGAGCAACAAGTTAGAAAATTTATTTATGAAGAAGTGACAAAGACACATAAGTTCATTGATAAGAAAGGAAATGAAGTTCTTTTTAAAGATTTTTGTACAAAAGGAATTGAAGATATAAAGGAAGAATTTCTAGAGTTCAATCAAGACTTAGAAGAGCTTAGATGCTGGACTAAGATTAATGAACTTAGATTATTAACTAATGTTATAAAACACGGAGACGGGTGGTCAGCAACTCAGTTAAAAGAATTAAGACCAGATTTTTTTAAGGCGGAGTTTTCAAACTATGATTTGTTGGATTTATATAAGACAACATTAAATGAATTAGTTTTAAATATAAATGATAATGAATTTCAAGAATATTGTAAAGCTTTGATTGAATTTTGGAATGTATTGCCTGAAAGAATGTATTCTAAAGATTGAATAGATGATATTAGCATATGATAGTGGGTGGAGACTATGAAATTTTCAATGTTAGAATTAAACAAATTAAGAAAAACAGTAGATAAGAATATTGAAGATCAAATAAATTTCAATATCTTAAATTTCATTCACACCATTCATTTGAATGTTGATGATTTTATAGAAATGTCCTATAACTCAAAGTTTTTTGGAGATCTTGAGATGACATTTAAGAAAAAACCAGGGCAGGTTATGGGACTAATTACAGTTACTTATGATGGTGGGATTAGAAAGTACGTATTTAATGATGAAGGATATGAACTATTGAAGGACTTATTAGAATTGGAAAGAAAATAATTTTAGTTGTAAAAAATCCCATTGCTGATATTTTCATAATGGGATCAAATAAATAATTCAATAGATAAATTGATTGGTGGTTAAACATATGAAAAGAAAAATACTTTCTTGGACATTAGCAGTACTTTGGATGGCTTTGATATTTTATCTATCACATCAACCAGCTATTGAATCTAATGGATTAAGTACAGGAATAACTGAAAAAATAGTGGTAATGGTAGAAAAAGTTGCTCCTGATATTAAGTTCAATATGGGAAGATTCAATCATATGCTACGAAAGGGTGCACATTTTTTCGCCTATTTAGTTCTTGGGATTTTAATGATAAATGGGTTAAGCAGCAGTGATATATATGGATTTAAAGGTATTGGGCTAGCAATATTAATATGCATACTATATGCTATTAGTGATGAGGTGCATCAGTTATTTGATCCTGGTAGAGGTGGACAGGTGAGTGATGTAATACTTGATAGTGCTGGAGCTATTATTGGAATATTAGGGTATAAATGGCTCAGTAATATTGGGAAAATTTATTACAGAAAAGTTGAATAATTAGATTAAAAAGAAAAACATTGGATTTATGTTTTTGGATGATAGGTCAATATTAACATGGACAGCTTGGATAACATAAATAAGCTGTCCTTTTATATCTAATCTTATACAATTAAACTTAGATGTTAAAGTATGTGGTTTAAGGGGGAGTACAATGAGTAAATTTAGACTAAGTAAGTCAGAAGTTAGTAATTTTAATACGCCGCAGGAGATGTATGATGATTATAAAAATAGAAAGATAGAAGGTATACATGATTATCAGTCAAAAATGATAGATTTATATATGGAAAATGCTCATTTAGAAACTGATATTGCATTAGAGCTGCCAACTGGTACAGGCAAGACTTTAATTGGGTTATTAATTGGTGAATTTAGAAGAAGGAAGTATAATGAAAAAGTTATTTATTTATGTCCAAACAATCAACTAGTAAATCAGACATTGGAATATTCTAGAAACAATTATGGAATAAAAGCTGTTGGCTTTACAGGTAGTGCAAGAGATTATGATCCAAAGGACAAGACAACATATTTAACGGGCAAAGGTATTGCAATAACAAATTACAGTAGTTTATTTAATACAAACTCCTTTTTTCAAGATCCAGACATAATTATATTTGATGATGCACATTCTGGAGAAAACTATATATCTTCGAATTGGACAGTTGCTATAGACAGATTTAAGGATGAAGATTTATATTATCTGTTTGCTGAAGCAATAAAGGACATTGTTGAAGATATGATTTATGAAAGAATGACTAATGACAATCCAAATGTAACGGATCGTACATGGTTTGATAAAATTCCAAATATTAGATTGTTAGATAAATGCTCAGATATACAAAAAATTATTGACGAATACATCATGGGTATCTATACAGATATAAAATATCCTTGGTCTAATATTAGAGATAATTTATTCTCCTGTAACTTTTATTTAAGTTGGAGAGAAATAGTAATTAGACCTTATATCCCACCTACACTAACATTTTCACCATTTAAAAATGCAAAACAAAGAATTTACATGTCAGCAACACTGGGAAAGAGTGGAGAATTAGAAAGGGCTTTTGGCATCCATCAAATCACAAGATTACCAATGGTAAAGGACTGGCAAAATAAAACAATAGGCAGAAAATATTTTATGTTTCCTTCAGCGTCTTTTGATGTAAAACAAACAGGAAATATAATAAAAAAAATTACAGAAATTACAGATAGAGTACTAATGATTGTTAAAAATAATGATACTCAAAATGGTATAATAGAGTTTTTAGAAAAAAACACTGAAGTAGATATTTTCACAGGAAAAGATATTGAACATTCTAAAGAAGAATTTATTTCCTCAAAACACGGATTTGCCATAGTTGCTAATAGATTTGATGGTATAGATTTTCCAAATGATGAATGTAGAATGCTTATATTATTTGATTTACCTAATGCTACGCATTTACAGGAAAATTTTTTAATCACTAGGATGGCAGCAATGACATTGTTTGAAGAAAGAATAAAAACAAGAGTAGTACAAGCCCTTGGAAGATGTACTAGAAGTAATACTGATTATGCAGCAGTTTGTGTCTTTGGAGATGATTTAATGAATTCTCTAATATCTCCAGCAAAATTGAAACGATTTAATCCAGAGTTACAATCGGAGTTGCTTTTCGGATTAAACAATTCAGAAAATCAAGATGACTTATATGATTATTTAGAATTATTAGATATTTTCCTGAATAATAGAGAGGAATGGGAGGCAGCAGAACAAGATATTATTAGCAAAAGGGATGAGATTATTGCAGAAAGTAGTGAATTAGATAATTCGGATTATCATGCTCTAATGGATAGTTCAAAACATGAAGTATATGCTCAATATGATATTTGGAAAGAAGATTACAAAAGTGCATTGGCTAATATTGAAGCTATTATATCAAAATTAAATGGGGAATCCTTGAAGGGATATAGAGGATTTTGGTTTTACATTGGTGCGTATTGCGCTTATAATATATTTAAAAATGGCGACAGGTCTTATGAAAGTGTTTATAAAAACTATTTATTACAAGCTTCAAAAACGACTATATCAATAAAATGGTTTAACAAAGTCATTGATATTGAGGATAAAGAGGAGTCAGTCAATAATTATATGGAATATATTTTAGAGGACATTGAAAAGGTGATTCTTAGAGCTAGTAAAGCAAGTATTAATAAATTTTATGATGAATTAGACCATGTATTAGATTTATTAGAGAGCAATGATGGTAATAAATTTGAAATAGGCCATGAAAAGTTAGGTAATTTATTAGGATATAGAACTTTTAATCCTAAAGGAGACGCTGAACCTGATCCAATATGGATATTAAATGATAAATTTTGCGTAGTTTCTGAGGACAAGATATACAAGAACTCTGATAAGTCAATTCCTCCAAAACATGTTAGGCAAGCAGCAGGACATGTAAATTGGGTTAAAAGTAATTATAAACAATTATCTATGGGGAGTGAACTAGATAGTATTACTGTTTTTATAACTAATTCTAAGAATATAGAAGAATCAGCTTCAATACATGGAGAGGATATATATTATTTGAATAGGGATGATTTTTTAGAATATGCAAATAGATGTATTAAGGTTTTGAAGGAAATAAGAAGAAGTTTTAATAATGTAGGGGATGTTATTTGGAGGGAGCAGGTTATAGATAAGTTTGTTTCCAATAAGATTACACCTATGGACTATATTAATCTGATTAAAAGGTGGAAATTATCAAATTTTAAAAATGGTTTATAAACTAAATAAAAGATAGGTAGGTGATAGATATGGATAAGGTAGTTGATGTGAGTGATAGGTACAGTGATGAAATATTGAATATTAAAAAAAATTATATCAATTAGAAAAAGGTCGTGTTTATGAGCTAACAGGTGCTAAAATGGATGGATATTTATCTACTAACATTGAGCAATTAAGAGAATCAATAAGTGACTTGCTATATAAAATAGAATTTAATAAAGAATCTATTAATGAAAGGGTTTCTAGAGAGTTTAGGAAATTCAATGGGTAGAACTGGTATAAAGATGAGAATGGATGAAACTAGTACCGTTGATAGATAAAATAGTATTAATACATTTGAAATTTAATAATAATTGGATTATTTATAAAGGATTGTTTGGGGATTTAATAAATATTAATATAAAGAGAGGCAAAGTGGAATGGCTGTATTTGTATCAGATGAATTTAAATTGGGATTAAAACTTGAGAAATTAGGGGTATTTGATTCACTCATGGATGAAGATAGTAACTTTTTTATTAATATTAAGCGACTAAGAGATACAAAAGTACCTGAATTTAGAGATTCATATAATAATATTAATTCATACTTTAGGGAGCTTGGTATTTTATTAAAGGCATCAAAAAATCCAGGAGATAAGCTTTATAAAACTGCAGTGAAAAAGTTTAATTTCTCAGAAGTAAGAGGTGTAAATTTAGGCTTTTCAAAGGGAACTCATGGCGCTGGATTTGGTCCAATATTAAGCAATCAAATTGTGAAAGACGCTTTCGAAATTATAAAGAGTGGATCAGAACAACCAGAAATTTTTCATCTCACAAGCCTATTTGAAGAAAATGTGGGACCTGATAGATTAAGTGATATGATAGCAACACTTATATATGACGATATAGTGCGGTATACAAAACGAATTTATAATGAAGTAGGAATTAATAAGTTAAACTATCAAGGTTATTCCTTTAAATCAGGATTACTTATAAATCCATATAATGTGTTTGGCAATAGAAAAGTGCAACTTTTGGCAATTAAAAATACAAGACCAGCACTAGACTTTTTTACTTCATTAGGGAGTTAATCATCCGGTAGCTTTTACCTGTAAATATAAGCATGTGGGAAT
>JAPXKQ010000072.1:0-11892 GCA_033809995.1 Tissierellaceae bacterium | reverse complement strand
AGTAGCTATAAAAGGTTCATCAGGAGGATGTTGCTCTGGTGGTTGTAGTTGTAATGGAGAACCAATTGATATTTATAACACAACAGTTAATCTTGGATATACAGAAGAAGATCTTGCTACTGCACCTGTAGATTCAAATATGGGATTAGGCTGTGGAAATCCTATAGCAATAGCTAATCTAAAAGAAGGTGAGACAGTACTAGATCTTGGATGTGGTGGTGGCTTTGATTGCTTCTTAGCAAGTACACGGGTTGGCGATACAGGTCATGTTATAGGTGTTGATATGACTCCTGAAATGATCCAATTGGCAAGAAAAAATGCAGAAGAAGGTGGATATACCAATGTGGAATTTAGATTAGGCGAGATAGAACATTTACCTGTAGCTGATGAATCGGTGGATGTAATTATATCAAATTGCGTAATTAATTTATCACTGGACAAGGAGAGTGTATTCAAAGAGGCATATAGAGTTCTTAAACCAGGTGGGAGGCTATCAATATCAGATGTAGTTGCCACAGCAGAATTACCAAATGAGATTAAACAAGATTTAAATATGATAACTGGTTGTATAGCTGGTGCAGAATATGTTGAGAACATCAGAAAAATGATGGATAAAGCTGGTTTTAAGGATATAAAATTGACTCCTAAGGACAATGCTAAAGAAATAATTAAATCATGGGTACCTAACAGAAATATAGAAGATTATGTAATTCCATACATTATTGAAGCAACAAAATAGTAATTAGTTAGAAAATTAATAGAGTATTAATAACATGTTCATTTATGACATTATGTTTGGTAGATTGACTTTGATATTATACATAACGTTTCCTCATTAACCCATAGATATAAATGAAGTCATATGGTTTGTGGTATTTATATATATGTTGCTTCGATGCTACTCGGTGAAATGAATTTGGAAATAGCAGTTAATATAGGTATATAAAAAGCGATGGAGTATTTTTAAAATATCATAAAAATGTGGATATATCCTCATAAACAAATGAAACGGGTAGATATCTCTATAGAAGCGAATCATGTTGAGGTGGTTACTTTGCTTATAAGGAACGAGGTATCGAAATAGACAAATGGTATCACTAATGCCAGGTCTGCCCAAGGAGACTAGTGTTGGCGAAGGCTGATTGGAGACAAGCTATGACTGGGTGTGTAAAGGTTTTAGATTAGTATGTTTCAATTAATAGATGAGATAATAGATTTCATTATATAATCAATTATATTTAATGATATAATATAGGTGCAAAAAGAGATGATTTTATTCCTAGTATTGTTACTCATTGAGTTAGATAATTAAAGAAAATAAAATTATTAATTTCAAGTTACGGCGGTTGTAGTAATATAAATACTATGTTTTTATTAACAATCGGTAAGATAACTATCTTTTACTAGATATGAAAGTTACAAGTCTGCTATTTCAATTTACAAATAATAACATAACAAATCCTTAAGGTAATGTAATGTAGTGTTTTTTTGGAGTATTGGTGTAAGGGGGATAATCTATGGGAAAAATAGTTGTTGTGGATGATGAAAAAGAAATAGCTGATTTAATAGCTTTGTATTTAACAAACGAAGGATTTGAGGTGGTTGTTTTTTATGACTCTCAAGATGCTATGGAGTACTTAGAAGATAATATTCCTAAAGCCTTAATTTTGGATATTATGATGCCTAAAATAGATGGTTTGACTATGTTAACAAAAATAAGGGAGAAATATTATTATCCTGTAGTTTTAGTTACGGCCAAAAATGAAGATTTAGATGTTATTAAGGGATTGATGTTAGGAAGTGATGATTACATCAAAAAGCCTTTTAATCCTCTAGAGCTAGTGACTAGGGTAAAGGCATTGTTACGCAGAATAGAAGTATATGAAGAGCTTGACAAAAAGCAGAAAATGATATTTCAATACAAGGATCTACAGCTGAACTTGGAGACCCGAGATTGCTATGTGAAAGGAAAGAAGATAGATTTAACAACAACAGAGTTTGAAATATTAACATTATTGTTGATGAATATTGGCAAAAAACTTTCATCCGAGTGGATTTATAAGAGTATTACTGGAGATGACTATTATAATATGGCTTACAATAGTGTGGCAACCCATATCCGAAATTTAAGGATAAAATTAGGAGATTCTTTTGAAAATCCCCATTATATCAAGACCGTTTGGGGGGAGGGATATGTTATTGAAAAAAACGACTAAAAGTTTTCTTAAAGGTTTAATTATATTAACTCTCATATTGATTCTTATATATATGATTATTGGAAGTAATTTCCTACACATTTTTACAAACAATTTTATGTTTGACACAAGAGAAGTAAAGGTTTATGGTAAAACTTATATTGAGGGGAAATTGGATTGGAGTAGTATTAGGCAGACTTCAATACTACTAATCTATGCAGTATATATTATAGCATTTATTATTTCAGAAGTTTTCATTATGAGAAAAGTTTTAGAAGTTAAAAATGCGGTAGCGTTAGAAATCCATGAAAGAATTCAAATGTTAAAAAATAACCTTGTGCCAGAAAATAAGCTGGAATATCTAGGCATAGATAAAGAAATTAAAGCATTAATCGAAGAAAGAAACGAGCTTATAAAACAAAACCAAGACCAAGTTATACAACATAATCAATCTATGGCATTTTTAGCACATGATTTGAAGACGCCATTAACCTCAATATTTGGATATGTATCCTTGCTATTAGATGAACCAAATATATCAGAAGAAAATAGAAAGAAATATTTGAAGATTATTCAGGAAAAATCCAAAGAACTAGAGAATCTCATCAATCAATTTTTTGATTTGGCCAAATTTCAACTTCAAATTTCTCATTTGAACTTAAAAAAAATAGATTTATTAAATTTGCTAATACAGATGAGAGAAACTTTTTATCCTAAAATCACCCAAAAAAACCTTAAATTTGAGATTGATATAGAAGAGTCTATTATATTTCTTGTAGATCAAGATTTGATTGCTAGAGCATTTTACAATATTATAAAAAATGCTATACAATATACAAAACCAGGTGGGAAAATAAGAATTTACACCATTTCAAATTCGGAATATCAATCTGTTATTATTGAAAATGATGTCTATGGTATGACTGATGAACAAGCTTCTAAGCTGTTTCAACCTTTTTACAGGATAGATAAGTCTAGAAATAAATCTATTGAGGGTTCTGGTTTAGGACTTGCTATATCAAAAGAGATTATGGAAAAACATAAGGGTAGAATTAATTCAGAATTGACTAGTTCAACTTTGAAAATCATTATGGATTTTCCACTTAAAATGACAAATAATTAAATATAAAGAAATATTTATTTTTTATTGATATTTTCTTCAAGTTTAAAAGCCTATTATTAAGTATACTTATACTTGATAATAGGCTTTTATTATATTAACAAGGGGGATTTAAATGGCAAATATGAAAATAATAGCTCGTATTATTAAATTTGAACTAAAAAAGATATTAAGTTCTAAATTGACTATAGGTGCCCTTATTATAAGTTACCTAATTTTAATCTACTCTTTTGTTCCAAATATCTTTAAATATACTTTTTATGATGATGATGGCAATTTAATTAAAAGAAAACAGGCGGTAAATTATGAAAAGGAATTTTACAAGGAATATTTAAACCAAGTACAAACAGATGAAAGGATTCGGGCCAATATAGAAAATTTAAAAGAACATTACATAGTAGAAAATAATAAAACTGGATTTGAATATGATAAAGCATTACCTAAAGACATATATTATGAATATTACAAACCTAGAGAGTCTTATTTTCATTGGCTTGCACAAAATTTCATATCCGGTCCATACCCTCATATATTGATGATAGAGTTTGATGAACTGGGCGACTTTTATGTACACAGACAAAAAAACTGCGAAACATGGTTTGATTCAATGAATCTAACAAGTACTGAGAGGGAATTTTGGCAACAAAGAGCTAATATAACAAAAGGACCCTATCAGTATGGTTATTATCAAGGTTGGAATTATATCAATGATTCTTTAGACATAGTTGTATTTTTAGTTCTAGCTATAGGAATTGGCATTAGCGGTGTTTTTTCTGAGGAACATGAAACAGGAATGGATGCCATTTTATTGTCTGCAAGATACGGGAGGACGAAATTAGTAACAGGAAAAATTACTGCCTCTTTGATATTTGCGATTGTTGTTGTTCTAGTGGGGCTTTTACTATGCGTAGTTCCCATATTACTGTTTTTTGGCACTGAAGGATGGAATCTGCCTATACAGGTATTAGATGCGAAAATATTGTATAATTGGACATTATTAAAAACTATAGGAATCAGGATATTTATGAGCTTTTTAAGTGCTTTAGCTGTTGCAACAATAGCTTTAAGTTTATCTTCCAAAATTAAGAAGACAACGCCTGTTGCGGTAATTGTAATCTTATTTTATTTAGGTGGGTTATTTATTCCAGTGGAAAGAGGAAATAGGATATTTCAAAAAATAACAAGGCTTTTACCTGCTTTTTTAAGCGGCCGTCAGTACTATGGATTAGTCACATATTCCTTCTTTGGGAAAGTTTTGACATTTTATCATATGGCTATAGCTGTTTATATATTACTTATTTTAATCTTATTACCCCTTTCAATGATATTTTTTAAGAAACATCAAGTAGAATAAAGATGATTTATTTATGATTGGTTTATATATGGAATTTGTAGAGGAAGGAGAAGGTGTAAATGGAATTAACTCTTATTAATGTTAACAAAGTATTTGCTGGGAAAAAGGCAGTTAATGATGTTTCATTAAAAATTGGATATGGGATACATGGGCTTTTAGGAGCAAATGGCGCTGGTAAAACAACATTAATGAAAATGATATGCGGAATATTAGAACCTACTAGTGGTGAGATAATGCTTAATGGCCAAAATACTAAAAAACTTGGAGAAGAATATTTAGAACTACTAGGCTATCTACCACAAAATTCTGGTTATTATCCAGAATTTACAGGTATGGAATATGTAGACTTTATAGGTACAGTAAAAGGCCTTCCAAAAGGTATTATTAAAAAACGGGCTAATGAATTATTTGAGTTATTTCAACTGTTTGATATGAAAAATAAGAAGATAAAGACCTATTCTGGTGGTATGAAACAGCGCTTAGGACTAATTCAAGCAATGCTTAATGAACCTCGTATATTAATATTGGATGAACCAACAGCAGGTTTAGATCCTAAGCAGCGACTAGTTTTTAAAAATTATCTTTCCCATATTTCTAAGGATCGAATTATCATTCTATCAACCCATATTACATCAGATATCCAAGATATTGCAGATGATATCATTATAATGAAGTCTGGTAAAATAATATGCAAAAGTGATGAAGAAACATTACTTAATCAATTAATTGGAAAGGTATGGGAATTCCCCGTTGATGATATAGAATTATTGGCAAATACTGAAAACTTCCCTGTTATTCGTTATTACAGAAATGGCAATAAAACTAAAGTTAGAGTGTTTTCAGAAACTTCTCCAGCAGAGGATGCTCATTTAGAAGAGCCTAATCTTGAGGACCTTTATCTATATTATAATCCAGAACAACTTCAAGGTTAAAAAAGGGAGAATAGAAAACTCTGTATTATCAATTTAACATAGTTATATTTGTTTATGCTATGATAATTGTATTATTATCACCAGAAATAATTCTTGCAGAAACAGGATGGGGATATTTAGCATAAACACAAGAAAAGGGTGAAAGGCATGAATAGATTTTTTTCCACGATAAAAAGATGTTTTGCTATATCCTATCATAGCTCTCCCTATTTATTTGTTATAAATGTATTTTTTACTTTAATGTTGGGAATTTTTTCAGGAATTAACATATATTCAATGACTATGTTAGTAAACGGTATCCAGATGGCTATTATTTACATCAAAACCTTTAATAATCATCCTTTCCATATAATTTAAAATCCTTATAAAATCCTTAAAATTATTTATTACAATTAAGCTAGTAAAAAGAGAGGATGATTATATGGATAATTATATTTTGCAAACGAAAAATCTCTGCAAATTTTACAAAAATCAAAAAGCTGTAAACAATATATCTATTTCAGTGAAAAGAAATTCTATTTACGGACTACTTGGACCTAATGGAGCTGGAAAATCTACATTTTTGAAGATGATTACTGGAGTTCTTCATCCAACATCAGGACAGATTATTTTTGACAATCATATATGGAGTAGAAAGGATTTAGCTAATATAGGAGCATTAATAGAATCGCCTCCATTATATGAAAACCTAACTGCCAGAGAAAATTTAAAGGTTAGATCTATTTTACTTGGGATTCCAGATACTAGAATTGATGAGGTGCTCAAAATAGTAGGCTTAACAAATACGGGGAAAAAGAAAGCATCTCAATTTTCAATGGGGATGAAACAGAGACTAGGAATTGCCATAGCCCTTTTAAATAATCCAAAATTATTAATTTTAGACGAACCAACAAATGGCCTTGACCCTATTGGAATTCAGGAACTAAGGGATTTGATTAAAACCTTTCCTTCCCGAGGCATAACAGTTATACTAGCTAGCCATATTCTATCTGAGGTAAAACAGCTGGCAGATCATATTGGTATAATAAATAATGGTATTTTAGGATACCAGGGAGAAGTAGATGCCAATGTAGATTTAGAATCTGTGTTTATGGAGGTAGTAAGAAGTACACAACAGGAGGGAGTGCAATGATTAAATATTTAAAGGCTGAGAACTTAAAATGCAAAAGAAGCTTTACTAAAAAAATTATTATACTAAGCCCTATTATCACCCTATTAATTGCACTCCTATCACCTTTGTGGTTTGAGGTAAACGGATATAATTTTTGGTATGTGCTTATACTACCTGGAACAATAACATTGTTAGCCATACTAATTAACCAAAAAGAGGAGAAGAAATTATTCTATAGGGGGGTATATTCTTTGCCTGTAGATTTAAAAAAAATATGGTATGGAAAATTGTTTTTAATTTCTATATATCTACTTTTATCAAATATGCTACTGGTAATAGGTATAAAAGCTATAGGAACTATATTTAATCTTCCCCTGAGAATTTCATTTACCAAAGGCTTTATCGCTATAATTATTATGTTAATTACATCTTTTTGGCAGATTCCATTTTCATTATTTCTATGTAATAAGTTTAACCTTTTATGGGGTATCTTACTTAATTTTGGCCTGGGAACAGTATTAAATATTATGTTGGTAGATTCTAGTATATGGTGGATTTCTCCATATAGCTATACTTCTCGTTTAATGGCTGTCCTTTTAGGAATCCACCCAAACGGTACCCCACTAGAGCCGGGGGATTTATTGATAAACTTTAGCCTTATTCCAATTATTATAGGAATTTCCCTTATACTAGGTGTAGGCTTAGCAATACTAACGGCTAATTGGTTTCAAAATCAGGAGGCGGAATAATATGTTAATGTTGTGGAGAAGTATAAAAGCAGATTTTATAAAGCTAAAAAGGACCTCAATCATATATATTCATATATTAATTCCAATAATAGGCGCTTACCTATTTTTGACCTATTATTCCATATCTAGCTGGAGCACTGAAACAAAGTTAGCTGCATATTATCATGCAATGGCTATTATATTTCCCCTATTAATTGGAATAATAACAGGCATAATTACAGACCAGGAGGAGGGGGCTGGGGGTTTTCAAAATATGTTTACTATTCTCAAGGGGAAGGCTACATCCTATTTTAGTAAGCTTTTTGTTTTACTTTTATTATCTGTTTTTTCAATTATAATGGCCATCTTTACTTTCGCCCTTGTATTTAAAAACTATAGTCTAGAATTTTATACAAGCTTAGGGATTGCACTTTTTTTAGGAAATATACCCTTATACATTTTACACCTATTTATTAGTTTTAGGTTTGGGAAAGGGGCCTCCATAGGCTTAGGGCTTGCTGGAGCATTAATATCGGCATTAATGGAAACAGGTCTTGGCGATGGAATATGGCAGTTTATTCCTTGGGCTTGGGGAATTAGATTTGGTGATTTTTTAATGCTAAAGGAATTGAATCAACTAACTTTCCCTTATATATTTGAACTTATAAGGAAAGGGGTATTTCTTTTAATAAGTGGCATATTTATTGGCCTAGTCCTTAGCATATTCTGGTTCAATAGATGGGAGGGGAGAAAATCCTATGATTGAGGCTATTTATAAAAGAACTAGCTTAATAATATTTATAGTTGTCTTGTCTATTATACTATCAGCTTGTTCTATTATAGATAATAAAATTTCTACATTAAACGATGAAATTCCAAAATGGGAAATAAATAAAGACAATGGGACACAGGTAATTTATGATAATAAGTTTTATCAAATTATGAAGGATGAAATAGATAAAAATGAGATAGGAAAATTAATTGGTAGAATAGGGAAAATTGCAATCCTAGATGGAAACTATCAGCTTATAGGTCAGGAAGTATTAAATGTTTTCAATTTATTTGATATAGGTGTAAATCTAGCAGAAGAACCTATATATATAGTGCCCTTTCAAAATATATACGAGAGTCAAAATGAAAAGAACTCAGATATAGTAATCGTAGATGTTAATGGAAAGTATCACAAAGCTATTTCTCTTGATAAGAAAATCCAAAGCAATATGGCAATTGAATTTGAAGATATTTATTTAAAATTTAGAAATGGCTTTAAATTAAATAAAGAAAATTATAATCAGATTTTAAATGGGGATAAGATCTATCTTATAACAAAAGAAGTAGTGGATATAGAGAATTTAGATTTATTATTAGATGCAATAAACAAAACTGAAATTATTGATATAAAAACTGGGAGGAAAATTGATAAAAGTGAATCAAAACAGATTGAAATAATACCAGGTAAGCTATCCTCTCAAGAACGTAAATATATAAAGTTTGGGGATATTTATAGTATTAAAGATATGGATATAGATGAATTTGTCGCAATAAAAATAAATGAGGAGTACAGATTGGCTAAAGCTATAAATTAAAATTATTATAGACAACTAATGAGAGAGGGCTTGATTTTACAGAAGATAATTATAAAATGTATATAATTATATTTATTAGGTGGTGAATTATATGGCTAAGATATTAGCTATTGACGACGATCCGAGAATTTTAAAATTAATAAAGAACTCCTTGGAAAAAGATAATCATCTTGTTACTACAATGGATAGTGCTCTAGATATTGATTTCAATCAATTAAAGGAATACGATTTAATCCTATTAGATATTATGATGCCTAATATAGATGGCTTTACATTTTGTAAAAAGATTAGGGATTTAGTAGATTGCCCTATTATTTTTTTAACTGCTAAAAATATGGAAAGTGATATTATATATGGCTTGGGCATAGGAGGAGATGACTATATTACAAAACCCTTTGGCATCGGAGAATTAAGAGCCAGGGTAGGGGCCCATTTAAGGCGGGAAAAACGAGAAAAAAGAAATATGATTTATATATCTGGCCTAAGATTTGATTTAGCAGGAAAAGAGGTATTGGTAGGGGATAAAAAAATACCATTTACTAAAAGTGAATATGAAATATGCGAATTTCTTATGAAAAATAGGGGGCAAGTTTTTTCAAGGGATCAGATATATGAAAAAGTATATGGGTATGATGGGTCTAGCGATAGCTCTACCATTTCTGAACATATTAAAAATATAAGGAGCAAGTTAAAGAAATTTAAAAAAGAGCCAATTGAAACAGTTTGGGGGATAGGATACAAGTGGATAAAAGACAGAGAACTTTAAGAGTTGTATTTTTAAAATATTTGTTTATATCTTTTGTTACTGTGGGAATAGCGGCGATCCTCCCCTTTTTTGTATATAATATTATTTTAAATACAGATATATTATTACCTGCAAATTATGTGGAAAATCAAATTAATAGGGAAATGGAAAGGCTTTCTAATGCTCCTAAGATTGAAAAAAATATAATTCCAGATGGGGCTTTCTATATGATTTTAAGTAAAGACTATGCCCCCAAAGAGGGAGATTTAAAAAAGAAGTTTATTGAAGAAGCAATTTTGTATGCAAAAGGGGAGATTGAATTAAAAGGGAGTAAAAAGAGTTATAAATTAATAAGAAGGGATAATGAATATTTAATACTTCAGTATTTTGTCCAACCAAGATATTCTAACTCTAAATTAAATAGATATCTTCCAAACCCCGATACTATGTTGATTACCATAATGGCTGTAAATGTAATGTTTTCTAGTATTATTATTTCGGTTTTATTTGCTAAAGATTTAAAAGAGGAATTGAGGCCTTTATTTAGTGCAACAGATAAAATAAAACAAAAGGACCTTGAATTTAGTATAGGACATTCCAAAATAAAAGAATTTAATGATGTCCTTGATTCGATTGAAGATATGAAAACTGAATTAAAGAAATCATTAGAAGAACAATGGAGTTTAGAACAAAGTAAAAATGAGCAAATTTCAATGTTAGGTCATGATATAAAAACGCCCTTAACTATAATACGAGGAAATTCTGAATTATTAAAAGAATTAAATGAAGAGGGAGAAAAAGATGAATATATCGAATATATACTAGAGGGTACAAAAGATATAGAAAGCTATATCAAAATTTTATTGGATATTACAAAAACAGAAAACAAAATGAATGTTAAATTTGAAAAAATTGAAACCTCAAAGCTTGTAACAGAATTACAAGATAAACTAAAAGCCTTGGCTAATTATAAGGAATTAAAAATAATATTTAATCAACGAAATCTACCAGATTATATAATAGCCGATGCTAGTCTTTTAAAGAGGGGAATTATAAATGTTTTATCTAATGCAGTAGATTATTCAAAAAAGGGCGGGGAAGTACAATTTATAGTTGAAGGAACTAGAGAAAGCATTAGATTTATCGTTATTGATAATGGAGAAGGGTTTACAAAGGAAGATATTGAAAACGCATATAAGAAATTTTATATAGGGGATAAGAGTAGAAGTTTAAAAGGTCATTATGGCATGGGATTGTATATTACTGATATGATAACAAAATTGCATAATGGTAAATTAATATTAGGAAATCGTTATGATGATAAAATAGGTGCTAAGGTAATTATTGAAATTCCATTGAATTCAGAAAATAAAAGTAGAAAACACCATTAAGAAAGAGAAGATTAGAAAATCAAGATTATTAGGATTATAAGTGGATATGTGAACTATTTTTACTCTAATAAAACAGGCTAAACAACTAGCCTGTTTTATATCTTAAAGACCAGTTATTAAAAGTTAAAAGATAATTTAATTTATTTTGCCTTTGTGATTATAGAATTTCTGTCAGAACCCGTCAAGGTGAAAAGCATCCCTTGACAGAACCTGCCATAAATACTTATGTAAAATTAGGCAAAACAAATAGACCTAAATATATAAGGAAAAATTTAGGTTAGAAAAACAGGTTAGTTTTTGTCAATCCTACTTAATATTAGGCACATAAGGTTTGTTATCACGTAGAACAGCAAAAATAATATTACACATTTTTCTAGCGACAGCCTCAATGGCAGTTAAATGATGTTTTCCTCTTGCCCTAAGTGATTGATAATAGACTGACAGAGCTGGGTCTTTGAAGGCTGCAACAGTAGCAGCTAACCAAATTGCTCTACGAAGATATGGAGAACCACGTTTAGAAATTTTAGTCTGTGTCCCCACAAAATCACCAGATTGTTTTACGGCTACATCAAGACCTGCATAGGCAACAAGTTGGGGCGCAGATTCAAAACGGGAAATATCACCAATTTCTCCGATAATAATAGCACCAAGAACATCACCAATACCTGTAATAGTAGTAATAACTGAATTGGTTTGGTGAAGGAGTGTAGAAATTTCAGTTTCAAGTTCT
>JAPXKQ010000071.1:0-11939 GCA_033809995.1 Tissierellaceae bacterium | reverse complement strand
TAAATATCAAAGAAATCATAGGGACCAAAAGTATAGGCAATGTAACAAGTAAAGATATGGTATCAGAGCAAGAAGAAAAGGTGTTTAAAGATACGATCCAATCCGCAGGTATAAAGCTAGATTTATACGATACATTGGAAGATGCAATTCAGCATACATTAAAATTGGCAAAAGAAAATGATATAGTACTTCTAGCAGGATGTCAAGGAATGGATATGGGAGCAAAGATTGCACTAGATTATTTACATGGTATAAAACCTGATATAAAAGAGGAAGAATTATATAAGCCTATAGAAAAAAGAGTAGTTGGTAGTAAGTAGAGAATTTATTTAGTAAATAGTGAATAATGAAAAGACCGTAAAATCACGTCAAGTAATTTTGCGGTTTTTTTGTTGACATTACATAAGTGAAGTGGTAATATGAAATTAAGTTCCGATTAATGGATGATAGTTCCATCAGGTAGAACAAATAGGAGGTAAGAGATATGTTATTACCTAAAGAAATAACTATTTGTGAAGTTGGGCCAAGGGATGGATTGCAGAATGAATCAAAAATATTAACTGTTGACGAAAAGGTCAGGATAATAGACTTATTAACAGATGCCGGCTTTAAAGTCATAGAAGTAGGTTCATTTATGAGTCCAAAGGCCGTGCCACAAATGGCTACTACAGACGAAGTTTTTCAAAAAATTAAAATGAAGGAAGGTGTTGAATATAGGGCTTTAGTCGCTAATTTAAAAGGAGTTGAAAGGGCCATAGCTTGTGGTTGTAAAAAAGTTAAATTAAATGTCTCAGCGAGTAAACAACACAATTTAGCAAACATCAATAAAACACCAGAAGAGAGTGTTGCAGGATTTAAGGAGTGCGTTGAGTTAGCATTACAAAATGGATTAGAAGTATCTGGTTCAATTTCTATGCCCTTTGGCTCTCCGTGGGAACATAAGATTCCAGTAGAGGATGTGAAGGACATTGTAAGAGCATATCTGAATGTGGGTGTAAATGAGATTTCCTTATCTGATGCATCTGGAATGGCTGTACCAAAACAAGTTTATGACTTATGTGCAGATTTGAAAAGTACATTTCCTAAAGTAAAATGGATACTTCATTTTCATAATACAAGGGGCTTAGGAATAGCAAATATTTTGGCAGGCATGCAAGTAGGTATTACATGGTTTGATTCGTCCTTTGGTGGATTGGGAGGATGTCCATTTGTACCTGGAGCAGCGGGAAATGTAGTTACAGAAGATGTGCTTCATATGTTATACGAAATGGGTATTTGCACAGGTATTGATATTGATAATTCAATAGAAATAGCTAAGATGATGAGGGATTTAGTTGGGCATGATTTACCTGGCTATATACTAAAAGCTGGCAAAAATTGTGACTTGATAAGAAGTTAGAACTAATAAAAAAATCACTAATTTTAATCGCATAATATAGTTGACAACGTTTTTATGAAATGATAATATGAAATTAAGTTCCATATTTAAGTACACGGTTCCATGCAGTGGTACTAAGACATAAACCATAACAATAATTAGAAAATACAACTAACATAAAAGATAACGGTATCTTTATACCGCTTAATGAATTTTGGATGGTATTTGTTCCATCCCATTAAAGAAAGGGGAATAGTTGTAATGGCAGTTAAAGATTTAAAAAAGAAATATCCTGATTTAACAGAAGAACAAGTTTTAGAACTTGAAGAAGTATTCGCTAAGGCAGATGTAGCCTTAAAGGAAATAGAAAAATTTGGCCAAGAAAAATTAGATAGACTTTGTCAAGCAGTTGCATGGTCTGTAGCAAATAAAAAGACATTTGAAGAATTAGTAGCTTTTGGTATAGAAGAAACAGGACTTGGTGATCCAGAATCAAGAATGAATAAGAGATTCAAAATTAGAGGAGTTCTAAGAGATGCTCTACGTCAAAAGAGTGTTGGAATCATAGAAGAAATTCCTGAAAAAGGTATCACTAAATATGCTAAACCAGTTGGAATTATTGCATCATTAGTACCAACTACAAATCCAGACTTAACTCCAGCAGGAACAGCAATCAATGCGGTAAAAGCAAGGGACGTTGTTATCTTCTCTCCACATCCACGTTCACAAAAAACTACACTTAAAACCGTTGAACTAATGCGAGAAGCTCTTAGAAAAGAAGGAGTAAATCCTGATGTATTACAATGTCTAAAGGGCAATCCTAACAAAGCTATGTCTATGGCAGTTATGGGAGAGGCTGATTTGGTATTAGCAACAGGTGGACAAAACATGGTAAGACGTGCTTATACTGCTGGTACTCCAGCATATGGGGTAGGCGCTGGTAACTCCACAATGGTAATTGATGAAACAGCAGATTTAAAGGAAGCTGCAAAAAATACTATGTTAAGCAAGACATCAGATTTTGGTTCAGGATGTTCAGCAGATGGTAACTTAATAATCGAAACAAGTATATTTGATGATATGGTTAAAGAATTACAAAATGTTGGTGGATACTTAGCAAATGATGAACAAAAAGAAGCACTTAAAAATGTTATGTGGGATGAGAAAGGAAAGAGAAAGGCTGATACAGTAGCTATTTCTCCACAACAATTAGCTAAAGCAGCTGGATTTGAAATACCTGCAGACAGAAAATTCATAATGGTAATGGGAGATGGTATTGGCAAAGAGTATATGTTCTCTCATGAAAAACTAACAACATTATTAGCATTATATAGATATGATGGATTTGAAGAAGCAATGAGAATGGTTAGAGAAATATATGAAGTTGGTGGGAAAGGGCACTCTTGCGGTATTTATTCCTTTAATGATGAACATATTCACTTACATGCATTAAATGCACCAGTTAGTAGAGTTATGGTTCGTCAACCACAATCAAAAGCTAATGCAGGAGCATTTAACAATGGTATGCCAATGACTTCAAGCTTAGGTTGTGGTACATGGGGTGGAAACATAATATCTGAAAATGTAAGCTTAAAACACTATATGAATACAACATGGGTATCAAGACCAATTCCAGAAGATAGACCATCAGACGAAGAACTATTCGGTGAATTTTATGACCCAGAATTAGAGAAATAGATTAGAAGGAAGTGATGAAAATAAAACATATAGAAATAAAAGGAAGAGAAATTGGCGGAAAGAGACCACAAATATGTATGCCAATAGTTGCAAAAAATTATGATGAGCTGATGTTAGAAACTGGTGTAATGATTACTCAAAAACCTGATTTAGTTGAATGGAGAGCAGACTATTTTAATGATATTGATAAAATAGACAAGGTTCTATTTGCTTTAAACAGTTTGAGAGAAAAACTTTATGATTTTCCACTTCTTTTTACACTAAGGATTGATTTAGAGGGTGGCTATAGAAAGATAGATCAAGAATATAGGATTAATTTAATAAAAGAGGTTATAAAAACAAAGAAAGTAGATTTAGTTGATTTTGAATTGATTAATGATGAGAATGATATAAAGGACATAACAAACCTTGCTAAAGAAAATGGTGTATATATCATATTATCAAATCATGATTTTGAGAAAACACCTCCTAAAGAGGAAATCGTTGAAAGACTTATTAAGGCACAAGAAATTGGTGCTGATATTGCTAAAATTGCAGTAATGGCGAACTCAACAGATGACTTACTGGAATTATTACAAGCTACATATATTATGAAGCGAGAACATGCTAAAATTCCTTTAGTTACAATGTCAATGTCAGGAAAGGGTTTACTAAGCAGATTAGCGGGAGGAATATTTGGGTCTTCAATCACATTTGCAGCAGGGAGAGATGTGTCAGCACCTGGTCAAATTCCAGCTAATGAATTAAGAAGTGTACTTGGTATAATTGAGAAGAATATGAATTGATAAACGCATAGTAAAAGGAGGGAATGCTATGAAAAGATTACTGGCTCACCAGTTAGTGGATTACTTAGAAAGAAGAGATGTTAAATACGTATTTGGACTAACAGGACATACTGTAATAGCACTACTTGATGCATTAGAGAAAAGTGAAAAAATCAAATACATCTCAGTAAGACATGAACAAATTGCATCAACAGCAGCTGATGGATATGCTAGAGTAACTAAAAAAGCATCAGTAGTTATGACTCACTTGGGACCAGGTTTAACCAATGCAGTAACAGGAGTAGCAAATGCAGCATTAGATGCTATACCTATGGTAGTTATTGCTGGGGACGTGCCAAGCTACTATTATGGCAAACATCCTCACCAAGAAGTAAATTTACACTGTGATGGCTCACAATATGATATTTACAAACCTTTTGTAAAAAGAGCATGGAGATTAGATACACCAGAATTATTACCGGAAATACTTGATAAAGCATTTCGATTAGCTGAATCAGGAAGACCAGGACCAGTTCTAATTTCAGTACCTATGGATATGTTCTCCAGAGAGATAGATACTAGTTGTTTCGATAGGACATACCATGATTCACATTTTACTGTAAAACCAGCCTTATCAAAGGAAACAGCAATTGAGATTGCAAAAAGATTAATTGAAGCTAAAAATCCATTAATCCATATTGGTGGACAAGTAGTATACCATGAGGCAAGTGAAGAATTGACAACTTTGGTTGATTTCTTAGACATCCCTGTTACAAGAACATTAATGGGACAAGGCGGTATTTCAGATAAACACCCATTATCAGTAGGAATGACAGGTTTCTGGGGGACAAACTTTGTTAACGATATTTCATCAAGTGCTGATGTGATACTTGCAGTAGGAACGAGATTATCAGAAGCTGATAGTAGCTCATGGTACGAAGGTGTAACATTTAGCCAAAAATCAAAATTCATTCAAATAGACATGGAACCTGCAGAAATAGGAAGAAACTATCCAGTTGAAATAGGTGCTGTTGCAGATCCTAAACAAGCACTACAAGCTATATTAGAGGCTGCTAAAGAATTGAAGCCTGAGGGTATAGACAGGCCTGAATTAAGACAAAAAATTGCTGAATATAAGAGAACATTCAAAGAACAAAACAAGGCAATATCAGAGGATAGTAGATATCCAATGACTCCTCAAAGAATCTTAAAGGATGTAAGAGAAGTATTCCCAGAGGATGGTCTAATCTTTACAGATGTAGGTTGGAATAAAAATGGTGTAGGTCAACAATTTGATATAACAAAACCAAGTACAATATTCCATCCAGGGGGACTAGCTACTATGGGATTTGGATCAGCTGCTATCCTTGGTGCAAAGCTTGCTGCTCCAGATAAGAAGGTTATAACTCTTATTGGAGATGGGGGATTTGGAACAAATCCATCAGTTTTGGCAACGGCAGTTGAACAAAACATTCCTGTTGTTTGGGTTGTTATGAACAACAATGCATTTGGTACTATTGCAGGACTTACTGGTTCTCATTATCATCATACTTTTGGTACAGTATTCCATACCCCTGATGGAAATACTTACAATCCTGAGTGGGCTGAAGTTGCAAAGGCGTATGGAGTTAAATCGAAGAAAATTACATCAGCAGATGAATTCAAGGAAGCCTTCAGAGAGGCAATTGAATCTAATGAGCCATATTTATTAGATGTACCTATGGAAAATATACCAGTACCTACAGATGGCATTTGGAATATCAATGATATCTATACTCCAAAGGAAAACGTTGTGGAAGGCAGATTGATGTTTGGTGAAGCATCTAAATCTGAACACGTTGCTACAAAATAAATAATGTATTAAATTAATACTTGATTTTAAGGCGTACAATTATGCCTAAAAAAATATAAAGTAGGAGGGTACCTATGAAAAAATCAGTATCTATATTATTGGTAATCTTATTATTAGTATCATTACTTTCAGGTTGTAGCAATAATGCAAAACCTGCAGACCAACCAGGGTCTAGTTCTACTACAGAAAATAATCCTGCCAAAGAGACAAAACATAACTTTCCGGAACATGATATAACTGGTATCGTACAATGGGGAGCGGGTGGGGGCACAGACTCTTTAATGAGACCACTATCTTCTTTAGCAGAAAAGTCATTAGGTAAAAGTATAATTGTACAAAACAAAACAGGTGCTACAGGTGCTATAGCAACTCAATATGTTTATGAACAAAAGGCTGATGGTTATACTTTATTAATGGGTGCAGAAAACCCACAGTTATATACAATGTTAGAGATTTCAAACTTAACATATGCCGACTTTGAGCCTGTATTCATAATAGGTGATGAGAAAGTAGGCGTAATAGTAGGAAAAGATTCGAAATACACAACTTTTACAGATTTAATAAATGAGGCATTAGAAAATCCAGGTAAGATTAGTATAGCGACAACTGGGAAGGGTGGTATGCCTTGGTCAGTGAGTTCATTTATAAAAGCTGTGACAGGAGCGGAATTTAATCAAATACCATTTGATAGTGATGCCGCAGCACTTACAGCTGTATTAGGAGGTCATGCAGATTTTACAGTAGCAAAGGTACAGGCTGGAATTCAATCATATAAAGCAGGGGACATAAATTACTTAACAATGTTATCATTAAATAAAGTAGCAGCTTTACCTGAAGTTCCACTTATAATTGAAGAATATCCAGACTTTAAAGACTATCTTCCATGGGGTCCTTTCTATGGCATTTTTGTAAAGAAAGGAACACCTGAAGATGTAGTTGATACTTTAAGTCGTGCCTTTTTAATAGCATTTGAAGACACAGAATACCAAGACTTACTAAAGGGTTTCAACATAATTCCATTAGGAATTACTGGTGATGCAGCAAGAGACTACTTAAATACATGGCAAAAGAATACTGCGGAAGCATTTTACAAGAGTGGGGCAATAGACAAATCACCTGAAGAGCTGGGCATTAAATAGGAATTTATTGTTAAGGGGCTATACTTAATAGCTCCTTAATAAATTATTCAAAATTAAGGGATGTGATATTATGGAAAATAAGACCAAACCTGGTGAAAAAGGATTTTCATTTATATTATTAATTGTTGGGATTTTAGCATTAATTGAATCAATAAAGATGTTTGTTAAGGATCCAACCCCCTCATCATATGGGGCCTTACCACTATTCTTAAGTATTGTTATTGTGGTATTTATGCTAAAAATTATATTGATTGAGGACAAAAATACGGGTTCAGAAAGTGATAATTTACCTTTTAAGGAAAAAGTAAAGAGTGCAATTAGTTTTATTTTTACAAGAGACATAATTATGGTATTTTTAATGCTGTTAGGATATTGTACTATGCTTATTTTAGGACTAGGGTTTGAAATCTCAACTACATTATTTTTAATATTATCTATGACCTACTTAATGGGAGGACAAATTTTAAAAAATGGAATTTATACTGCAATAAGCATGGGATTTATATTGATTGTATTTAAAACAATATTTCAAGTAATTTTACCTTAAGGGAGGGTGAAAAATGAATTCTAATTTAACTTATTTATTATTGCCATTTTTACATCCTGAACTTTTAGGATTGGTTGCTATTGGTGTATTTGCTGGAATATATATAGGGGCAATTCCAGGTTTATCTGGTACTATGGCAGTATCCTTATTAGTTTCATTCACATTTGGATGGGAAACAAATTCAGCTATAGCGCTTATGATTGGTATTTTTTCGGGAGCGGTATATGGTGGCTCAAGGTCAGCAATATTATTAAATATACCAGGTGCTCCTGCCGCTGTAGCTACATCATTCGACGGTTATCCACTAGCTAAAAAAGGATTAGCCGGTCAAGCCATTGGAGTAGCAACAGTTCAATCGGTAATTGGTGGTTTTATAGGAGTTATTGCATTAGTATTCTTTGCTCCTATTGTATCAAAAGTTGCATTAAAATTTGCTCCAAGGGATTATCTTTTATTAGCTTTTATGGGTATGATGCTTGTTGGCAGTTTAGGTTCTAAAACTATTTCAAGGGGTTTAATAACAGCTGCACTAGGAGTTTTATTAGGAACCGTCGGTATGGATCCAATTACTGCAGCTCACAGATTTACATTTGGTAATACGTATTTGCTTTCGGGTGTAGACTATATAACCGCAATGATAGGTTTATTTGGTGTTTCGGAGGCATTAGTTCAAATCAATACAAGGGATTTACCTGCTATTAAACAAAAAGTAGATAAAATAATACCTACATTTTCCTCAATTAGGAAATATCTTCCACTAACCATTCGATCTTCAATAGTTGGTGTGATTGTAGGAGCATTACCTGGTGCAGGTGGAGATATTGCAGCTCTATTAACCTATGACCATGCAAAAAGAACTGTAAAAAATCCAGAAGTTCCTTTTGGTGAAGGTGCTATAGAAGGTGTTGTGGCTCCTGAATCAGCAAATAATGCAGCAATTGGTGGAGCATTTATACCGATGTTAACAATGGGAATACCAGGAGATGCTGTAACTGCAGTAATGCTAGGCGCATTATTTATACATGGTTTAAAACCAGGTCCCATGCTAATGACAGAAACTCCTCATTTATTTTATTTAATTGTAAGTACTTTAGCAATATCAAATATCTTTTTATTAATTTTTGGTTTAACAGGTATCAAAATATTTACAAAGTTGGTTGAAATCCCAAAGGGGAGATTGTTACCGATAATAATAATATTGTCAGTTGTAGGTTCCTATGCTGTCAATAATAATCTTTATGATATATTTTGGATGGTCGGATTTGGAATTCTGGGATATTTCCTAAAGACATATGATTATCCTGTAGGACCAGCAGTTCTTGGAATAATATTGGCAAACTTAATAGAAACCAACTATAGAAGAGCTGTAATTTCCTCAGGTTCAATTTTAAAATTTATAGGGAGTATATTTACTAGTCCATTATCAATGATTTTATTAGCTATAATCGTATTCTCGTTATTAATACAAACTGATTGGTATAAACAACTTAAAAATAAAAGAAATGCCAACAAACATGCTGCATTATAATTAAAATATATTAGAAGGTGATTAATTGGAAGATATAATTAATGCAAACACGAGGTTAACAGGTCTTATAGGCTCTCCGATAACACAGAGTATATCTCCATCAATGCATAATTTAGCGTTTTCTTATCTTGGATTAAATTATGTATACTTAGCTTTTGATATTGATTGCTTAAACTTAGAAAATGCAATCAAAGGATTAAAAACACTAAATGTTAAGGGATTTAATGTCACTATGCCTAACAAAAAGAATGTTATGCAATATCTTGATGAGATTACTTCAGAAGCTAAATTAATAGGTTCAGTTAACACGGTATTAAATGATAATGGTAAGCTTATTGGATACAACACTGATGGGAAGGGATATGTAAAAGCATTGAAAGAATCTGGAATTCAATTAAGAGGTTCGAAAGTGGTTATTGTTGGAGCAGGTGGTGCTACATCAAGCGTTGCAATAGAACTAGCTTTAGAAGGTGCAGATGAAATCTTTATTATGAATAGAACCTTATCCTCAGCCCAAGAGATAACTAATAAGATAAATGAGAATATTCCAAATTGTAAATCTGTACCTCTTGAATTAAATGAAGAGAAATTACATCAATTATTAAAGCATAAAGATATTTTAATAAATTGTACCTCCTTAGGAATGAGCCCAAATGAGGAAGGATGCATAATATCAAACCCTGATATCTTATGTTCAAATCTAGTTGTGTCTGATTTAATTTATAAACCCAGAAAGACTAAATTATTAAAGTATGCAGAAAGTAAAGGTTGTAAAATTATCAATGGAATTGGCATGGTATTATGGCAAGGAGCAGAAGCTTTTAAGATTTGGACGGGCAGAGATATGCCTGTAGATTATGTTTATAAAAAACTAATGTTAGATGATTAATATAATTTAATGATATTTAAGTTTCATTATTACAGATTAAATTTTTTATATAATTAAATATAATTTAAGATATTTAATTTATATGAAAGGAGTTAATATGATGACAAAAGAATTTTCTTTAGCACATCTTACTGTTTTAGGGTGTGCACCACCAGAAATGGCATATATAGCAGCAATAACTGGCTATGATTACATTAGTATACGTCCTATTTACATGGGATTGCCAGGAGAACCAAACTATGATTTAGCTGCAAATCGAGACATGCTAAAACAAACTAAAAGAGCATTATCAGATACAGGTATTAAAGTACATGATATAGAACTTGCTAGAATTTATGATGGAGTAGATTTACATAATTATATTCCAGCATTTGAAGTGGCTGCAGAATTAGGTGCCAAAAGTATTTTAAGTAGTATATGGACTCCGAATAAGGAGTATTATATAGAAAAATTTGCAGAACTTTGTGATATAGCAAAACAATTTAATTTAAATGTAGAATTAGAATTCGTAACATGGGCTGATGTTAATAATTTAGAAAAGGCAATTGAAGTTTTAAAAATGGTTAACCGTGAAAATACAGGAATAATGATAGATACATTACATTTTCATCGTTCAAGGGTTGAACTTGAAGAATTAGATTCGATTCCTCGTAATTGGTTTCATTTTGCACATATTTGTGATGGGCCAGCAGAAATACCTACAACGAAAGAAGGCTTAATTCATACTGGAAGAGATGCTCGATTATATATCGGGGAAGGGTCTATTGATATAGCCTCTATAGTAAATAGACTTCCTGAAATGGTCTATTCTATTGAATTACCTCATATTGAAAGAGCTAAGGAGTTAGGTTATGCTGAACATGCCCGTCGTTGTTTGCAATCTGCAAAAGATTATTTCGAAAAGCATCCCCGTGTAAAATAATCCTTCGGGGCTTTATTAGCCTCGAAAGGTATTATTTTATTTTTAATAATTTTTTATTATATGATACAATGAATATAGAAAAAATACACTAGGGGGCTATTTATGAATTATAAAAAAAATGATGGTAGTACTGGGGTTAGGGCCGTAGAAAGAGCTTTAGATGTTTTACTTTGCTTTAATTGGAATGAAAAGGAATTAACATTAACTGACATATCTGAAAAGCTAGGTTTAGCAAAATCAACTGTTTCACGAATGTTAGCAACGCTTGAAATGGCAGATTTCGTATATAGAGATCCCAAAACCAATATGTATAGACTAGGAAGCAATATTTACTATTTAGGCCAAATTGCAAAGGCAAGCATGGACTTGAGAAATGTTGCATACCCAATAATGCAAGAACTAAATAATGTGACACAAGAGACAATAAATCTATATTTACTAGACAATTTAGACAGGGTATGTTTTGAACAAATTGAAAGTCCTCATACATTAAAACAGGTTGTTAAGATAGGAGATAGATTTCCACTTTGGGATGGTGCCACAGGAAGGGTTTTATTAGCAAACCTTGATGAGGCTTTATGGTATGATATGATAAAAGAATTAAAACCATTAACTGAGAGTACTATAACAGATCCAATTAAATTTATAGAGAGTTTAAAGGAAACAAAAGCATTAGGTTACGCTGTGAGTATTGGTGAAAAAAATTATGATATAGGCTGTGTTGCAGCGCCTATTTTTGAATCTACAGGCAAAGTTAAAGGATGTATTTCAATTTCTGGACCAAGATTTAGAATTCCTCAAAACACAGATCAGTATGCTCATTTAGTGGTTGAAGCAGCAAAAAAAATATCTAACCAATTAGGTTTCTTTAGGTAAGATTTAATAAACAATACTAACCTAAATGGAGGAATGAAAGTGACCTATAGAAAAGGATTATTTTCTATTGTAACAATTTTATTTTGGTTCTCATTGTACGCTTATGTTCCTCAATTGACGAATTATGCTAATGAGCTGGGGGCATCTTTTAAATTAATTGGTCTTATAGCTGGTGCATACGGATTTACACAAACTATATTAAGAATTCCAATAGGAATTTTATCAGATAAATTAATGAATAGAAAGATTTTTATAGTTTTGGGAACAGCATGTACAATATTAAGTGCATCTATTGCATATTTAATACAAAATCCATATGCTCTATTAGTTGCAAGATTAATAGCCG
>JAPXKQ010000070.1:0-12123 GCA_033809995.1 Tissierellaceae bacterium | reverse complement strand
TATCAAAAAATAAAAAAACACCTAACGGAACTGTCAGGCGCTATAGGTATAGCAAAGCTAAGACAATCCTCTCCCCTTTCTTGCTCTGTGTGAGATAGCACAACATCAAAGTACTGAGCATGTACTGAGATGACAGTCCTGCACTTATTCGGTGCAGTCCCAGCAACAGATTTTGGTATCTGAAGCTTCGGCGGTTTCTCCTTTCGCTATATTTCCTTGGCTTCCGACCTCCATATAGTTACTCATAGCACCCGCGCCTCTACCTCACCCCTTGGGATGAGGATTTTTATGAAATTTTATCTATAATAGCATAAGAAATGAATCTTGTCAACAAAGGCAAGAAATAAAAATCCCATCAGAAGAAGAAATAATTATTTTAAAATAAATTCAAATAATTCAAATAATTTATGTTATAATAAATGCTATTAAGGAGATAAAACCTTGGTGGTTTTATATTTATGCATTTATTGAAACGGTGTGAAGCAATCCGATTGGCGGATTGCACCTATGTTATAATAATGCAATATAATAATATTTATGACTTCAGGAGGAATGGCTTTGAAAGAAAAATTAAGTTTTAAACAAAATATGTTAATAGGCTCATTATTATTTGGATTATTTTTTGGCGCTGGAAACTTAATATTTCCTGTACAAATGGGACAATTAGCTGGAAGCAATACCTTACAAGCTACCATAGGCTTTTTGATTACAGGGGTAGGGCTACCAATATTAGGAATTATGGCTTCAGCCTTAACGGAAAGTGATAGTTTATACGATATGGGCAAACCTATAAGCACAGCCTATTCTATATTTTTTACCAGTGCTCTATACTTAACCATAGGACCTTTATTTGCAATACCACGTACTGCTACTGTAGCATTTGAGGTAGGAATACGCCCCTTTATTTCTAAAGGATATCTAAATATAGGATTACTTATCTTTTCTTTTATATTCTTTGCTTTAACCCTATATTATTCATTAAGACCAGGAAGAATTTTGGATTGGATTGGGAAATACCTAACACCAGTTTTTGTAATACTTTTGTCTATCTTGTTAATTGCTGTATTTGTAAAACCAATGGGACAGATAAATGAATTTTCGCCAGTGGGGGATTATATTACTAAGCCATTATTTATAGGATTACTTGAAGGATACAACACAATGGATGCTTTAGCATCACTGGCTTTTGCTATTATTATTATTACAAATATAAAAGAATTAGGGGTAAAGGATCCACGCAGGATAACTATTGAAGCAGGCAAATCGGGTATAATAAGTGCTGCTGGCATGGCTATTATATATACTTCTTTAGCGTATATGGGGGTTACAAGCTTAGGAAGTGTAAGTCGAGCAGACAATGGTGGAATTATTTTATCTATGGTGAGTAATCATTATTTTGGTTTTATTGGGCAGGTTTTACTAGCAGGTATAGTTGGTGTTGCTTGTCTAAAGACAGCTATTGGGTTAATAACTGCTTGTTCATCAATATTTAGCGAGATGTTTCCCAATTCCCTATCATATAATAGTTATGCAAAGTTATTTACATTGGTTTCTTTAGCAATAGCTAATTTAGGTTTAAATAATATTATTCAATATTCCATACCAGTTCTGATGTTTTTATATCCTTTAGCTATAAGTTTGATTATTTTAGCTCTATTAAATCCAATTTTAAATAAAGAACAGCATGTATATAGATGGACTACAGGACTAATTATTATAGCTGCAATTTTTGATTTTTGTAAAGCTTTACCCGAACCATTTAAATCAAGTGCTTCAGTGATAAAACTTGTAGAATTTGCGCATGGATATATTCCTGGATTTGATTATGGCTTTGGTTGGGTATTGCCAGGAGTTATTGGTTTTATAGTTGGATTGATTATATGGAAAGTTAATAGAAATAGAGAATATACCTAGATTATAAATTTAAGAAGTATGGTATAATTAATATATATGATATTTTTGAAAGGTAGTGATAATATGGATACTGCTAAAAAGATATTGCTAAAACTTATAGACCAAATTCCAGAAAAACAAATTCCAGAGGTAATTGATTTTATCGGATATTTAAAAGTTAAAAATGAGATGGATATATTTAAAGATTTAGAAGAAGCAAGTAAAAGTAGTATGGATTTTTGGGATAATGAAATAGATAATGAGGTTTGGAACAATGTATAAGCAAGGAGATATACTACTAATTCCTATACCTTTTACAGACTTAACATCGAATAAAAATAGGCCAGTTCTTGTAATATCTAATGATTACTATAATACTAAGATAGACGATATTATAGTAACGGCTATTACTTCAAATATTTTAACAAAGGACTATAGCATATTAATTTCAAATGAAGATTTAAGAGAAGGCTATTTGAAAGTAAATTCATGTATAAGGGTAGATAAGATTTATACTCTTTCCCAGAATATTGTAATTAAGAAATTCGGAGTGGTTAATGATAATATTATTAATTAGGTAAAAGAAAAGATTAATAAACTCTTGTGAAAAAGTAACAGAAAAGACCATTGGATACTTAAGTTGTATCCGGTGGTTTTTTTATGCCCAAATTCTTTGACATTTCTTTGATTTTATAAGCCATGGATAATGGATTTTATATTATAGAATTTATTCATAAATCAAATAGTTTCAGGAGGGCTTATGAAAAAGAAAAGATTAACAGAAATTTTTCCATTTCTAATTCCAATAAGAAAACTTCAAAGAAAGATATTTTTCTATATTGGGATGTTTTTAGATTCAAATAGGTATTCAAGAAAAAAATCAGAAGACATACTAGAGTACAAAGTTTTTACGACTAAGTCAAAGATGATTAATCCTAAAAGCGGCTTTGACATTCAATATCAAATAAATAAGGCTGATAACCTTAGACTGGTGGCAAATACCATTCACAAAATAGTAATTGAGCCCAATGAGACCTTCTCATTTTGGATGCTCGCTAGGAAAGCAGAAAAGTATGGCAGATATAAGGATGGCTTAGCAGTAGTAAATAACGAAGTTACAAATGTTAAGGGGGGAGGACTTTGTCAAATTAGCAATCTATTGTTTTGGCTGTTCCTACACACACCACTGACAATAGTAGAACGACATCCCCATTCAGCAGAGACTCTGCCTCATGCAGGGGGAGAAATACCAGAAGGTGTTGATGCAACAATTGCAGAAGGGTGGAAGGACTTAAAGGTCAGAAATGATACAAAAGAAAGATTCCAGATTTTAATTGAGTTTGATGAAGACTATATTTATGGAACTCTCCTTAGTGATACTTACCAAGATATATACTATAGGGTCAAAAGTGAAAATCTTAAATATACAAGAGAAAACAATAAAGTCTATAGATATAACGAAATATATAAGCTTTGGTACAATTCCACCAATAATTTGATTAGAAAGGAATTAGTTTTACAAAACAAATACGAAATAAGATACGATGTAGAGTCTGAATTAGGAATAATAATAGGAGGAAATTAAGATGACAAAAACAATAGTTGGAGTAATATTTGGAGGAGCATCCTCAGAATATGAAATATCATTAAAATCTGCATGTTCTGTTCTAGAAAATTTAGATAAGGAAAAATATAATGTAATACAGATTGGAATTACACGAGAAGGGGAATGGATGAGATACTATGGAGAGATTGAAAAGATAAAAGACAACACCTGGCACTTAGACAAAAACTGTACAAAAATTTTACTTTTGCCAAATAAGGAGAATAGGGGAATAATAGAAATTACAGATGGTAAATTAAAGCATACAGAGATAGATATTATATTTCCAGTACTTCACGGTAGGAATGGAGAAGATGGGGCTATTCAAGGATTATTTGAAGTAATGGGTGTCCCCTATGTAGGTTGCAAAGTGGCTTCAAGTGCTATTTGTATGGATAAAGATTATGCACATAAGATTGTGGATAATGCAGGTTTTAGAGTCCCAAGAAGTTTAGTTATCAACAACAGGGTTGATGAGAAGAAGATAAGTGATTTTATTGCAAATGTCGGTTTCCCAATTTACGTTAAACCAGCTAATGAAGGCTCATCCATAGGGATAACAAAGGCAAATTCAAAATCTGAATTATTTAAAGGAATTGAGGAAGCGTACAAATACGATAGTAAGGTAGTATTAGAAGAAAATATTGATGGTTTCGAAGTAGGCTGTGCAGTAATGGGTAATGATGAATTAGTAGTTGGTACTGTTGATGAAATTGAAATACCCGGAGGATTTTTTGACTATGTAGAAAAATATACAATAATAAAATCAAAAATTCATCTACCTGCAAGGATAGATAAAGAATTAAGTGAAAAAATCAAAGAAACGGCAAAAAGTATTTATAGAACTTTAGGGTGTACTGGATTAGCAAGGATTGATATGTTTTTAGATAAAAATAACAATATTATATTCAATGAAGTAAATACAATGCCTGGATTTACCACAGGCAGCAGATTTCCAAATATGCTATTACACTCTGGCATAAAATATAAGGATATCTTGGATAAATTAATCGAATTGGGACGAGGGGGACAACAATGAAAGAAATAATATTGATAAAAGAAGACGTAAACAGGGGAAATTTAATATTAATAAATAAGAAGTACCCAATTAGAATCAAAGAAGAGGGAATAATTGAGAATCTTGCTATAGTAAATGAAAAATATATGGGGCATTTGTTAAATAAAGATGTAGTTAAGGTGCTTAATAGAATATTAAACAAATTAGATTCTAAAGAACAAATAGTTCCTGTAAGTGGATTTAGGGCAAGAAAAGAGCAAGAGGATTTATACGATACATCAGTTAGGGAAAATGGTCTTGAATTCACCCAGAAATTTGTAGCAAGACCAGATGAAAGTGAGCACCAAAGTGGATTGGCAATTGATTTAGGGGAAAATAAGCCGGATATTGATTTTATTTGTCCAGACTTCCCCTATTATGGAATCTTCAATGAATTTAGAGAAGAAGCAAATAAAAACGGATTTATAGAAAGATACAAAAAAGGAAAAGAAGAAATAACAGGAATTTCACAAGAGCCTTGGCATTTTCGCTTTGTTGGCTTCCCACATAGTGTTATAATAGAAGAAAATGGATATGCTTTAGAGGAGTACCATGAATTTATAAGGAAGTTTGACTCTATAGATAATTCTTATAAATTTAAAAACTATTGCATATTCTTCGTAAAATCAATAGGGGAAATGCAATCTATTTTTATAGAAGATGATTTTGAATATGATATATCTGGGAATAATATAGATGGATTTATCATTACTTTGCATAAATATTTGGGATGGTTTACACTGTAGTGGAGGGGATAGAACTCCTCTAGAAAAGGAGGATTTTATGAGCTATAATATCTTAGTTTGTGATGATGAAAAGGATATAGTTGATGCAATAGAAATATATTTGAAAAGTGAAGGATATAATGTCTACACAGCATACGATGGATTACAAGCTTTAGATGTACTTAAGAACAACGATATCCATCTGATTATTATAGATGTAATGATGCCAAAGCTTGATGGCATTGCAGCTACTTCAAAAATAAGGATGGAAAACAATATTCCAATTATCATTCTTAGTGCTAAAAGTGAATACACAGACAAGGTATTAGGACTAAATGTTGGTGCAGATGATTATATTACCAAGCCTTTCAATGCTATAGAATTGTTAGCTAGAGTAAAATCCAACCTTCGTAGATATACAAGCCTAGGTAGTATGGCAAAAGAAGAAGATGTCTATACGGTTGGAAGAATCACCCTTAATGATAGGTCAAAGCAGGTAAAGGTTGATAATACAATCGTTAATCTTACACCCAACGAATATGGGATATTAAAGTTACTTATTAAAAATAAAGAGAGAGTATTTTCTTCTAATGAAATATATGAATATGTTTGGGACCAGCCTGCCTATAATGTGAAGAAGATTATATCGGTGCATATTAGCAACCTTCGTGATAAACTAGAAATCAATCCGAAAGAGCCTGATTATATTAAGTCTGTTTATGGTATGGGGTATAAAATTGTAGGTGACTAAATGGAAAATAAAACAAAAAGACAATCGAAAATTAAATATATTTTAAATGATATGTATCTTGAGACTTTGTTGTTGTATTTAACATTATTTTTTATTGTTGGATATATAGCTTTAGTTGGAACGGCTTATAGTATAGGTAGGTCCTTAAAGTCTATTTTGGAGTTAATATTCAGAAGCAATTTAGATACAATAATTAGATTAGCAAAATTTTTTCTATCACCTGCAACAATATTGACCATTGGAGTATTGACTGTACTATTAATTGTTACAATTAGATTGGTTCAAAGGAGGTTTCTACAGACACTTTTAATCTATAATATATTTAAATACTACAAAAGAGATTTTAAAGTATATAAAGGTCTTGTACTTCCTATTTTATTTTCTATAGCACTAATCTTATATTTTTTCTTAAGATTTATAAATGATTTTGATTTATTTAATGTAATTATGTTATTTTTAATTCTTATAATTTTTGTTTCTCTGTTAAATTATGCTGAACAAGTAAATAAAATCATGCACAATATCAACAATATAGGTGCTTCAGATAAAAGAGATATACCGGATATTGGTTCTTCTGATTTTACATTAGAATCAAAAAAGATGTTAGATAATATTGACGAAAACATTCAAATATCTATAGAAAATCAGTTAAAATCCGAAAGGCTTAAGACTGAGTTAATTACAAATATTTCCCATGATTTAAAGACACCACTTACCTCGATTATTAATTATACAGATTTGTTAAAGAGTACCGAAATCGAAGATGAGACTGCATTAGATTATATCGACGCATTGGATAGAAACTCCAAGAGATTAAAACTTCTTATAACTGATTTGGTAGATGCATCTAAAACAGAGACTGGTAATGTAAATATAGAACTTGAAAAGTTAGAATTAAATGAACTTATATCCCAGGTTTATGGAGAGTTCGATTCAATATTTGAAGAAAAGGAAATCACATTTGTTTTTAATCCAGAAGAGGATATATATGTTTTTGCAGATGGCAATCATTTAGGTAGGGTACTTGAAAACATCATAGGAAATGCAAGTAAATACTCACAGGAAAAAACTAGGGTCTATGGTGATGTAAGACTAGATGGAGACTTTGTATCATTCACATTAAAAAATACCTCCAAGGATGAATTAAATCTTTCACCAGATGAATTGATGGAGCAATTCGTAAGAGGTGAAAGATCTAGACACACAGAGGGTAGTGGTTTAGGGCTATATATTGCAAGAAATTTAATGGAGCTAATGAATGGTGAGTTGACACTTTCAATAAATGGAGACTTATTTGAAGTAAAACTATTGATACCTAGAATAGCTAACAGCTAACAACTAATAGGTAACAGCTAAAAGAAAGTAAAAAACGGAGATACCTCGACTGCGCTCGGAATGACAAATAGCGAAGCTGTCATCCCGACTGTAATGGAGGGATCTCCTTTTTGCAGTATAATCACTGCTAGTGTCATACTGAGTGCAACAAAGTATCTCCTCTTTTAATTCTTAATTCTTAACTTTTAATTTTTAATTTTCTTTTAATTGCGAATTGTGCATTGTGAATTGTGCATTGTTCTTGTATTATATATATAATAATACAAGTAAACGGAGGTATTTTCATGTACAGTTTTAGAAATGATTATAGCGAAGGAGCACATCCAAGGATATTAGAATTACTTACTAAACACAATTTTGAAGCAAATATAGGTTATGGTGAAGACGTTCATAGTGATAAGGCAAAAGAATATATAAAACAATTGATTGGGAGACAAGATGCAGATATACATTTTATCCCAGGTGGAACACAAACCAATATGTTGGTTATCTCATCCTTCTTACGTCCTCATCAATGCGTGATTTCAGCAGATATAGGTCATATCAATGTTCATGAAACTGGAGCAATAGAAGCTACAGGGCATAAGGTAGTAGCGATGCCTTGCGAGGATGGAAAGCTAACACCAGAAATCATAAAAAAGGCTCTAGATCACCATACTGATGAACATATGGTACAACCTAAGATGGTATATATATCAAATTCCACAGAACTAGGTACCATATATTCAAAAGCTGAATTAATAGCAATCCATGATTTTTGTAAAGAAAAGGGATTATTGCTATTTTTAGATGGGGCAAGATTAGGTTCAGCTTTGACATGCAAAACAAATGATTTAAATATTAAGGATATAGCAAATCTAGTAGATGTATTCTATATTGGAGGAACCAAAAATGGAGCATTACTTGGAGAAGCTTTAGTTATCTTAAGAGAAGATTTAAAAGAGGACTTCCGTTTTCTAATAAAACAAAGGGGAGCAATGGCAGCTAAAGGTTTTGTTTTAGGAATTCAATTTGAAGGATTATTCCAAGATGATTTATATTTTGAGCTGGGGAGACATGCAAACGAAATGGCTGAAAGACTGGCAACAATCATTAAGGAAGCGGGATATAAGTTTTACGCAGAGCCATACACAAATCAAGTATTCCCAATATTCCCAGATGCTTTGTTAGAAAAGATGAAAAAAGAATTTGTATATGAATTTACAGACAAAGTAGATGAAAATAATACAGCAGTACGATTTGTTACCTCTTGGGCAACAAAAATTGATGCTGTAGAATCATTAAAAGGTTTCTTAGAGGCAAATAAATAGTAGGGGAAGGATGACCTCCCCTATTTTTTTACGCTGGATTCTGTAATTAGTAAGTATCCAACAATATAGCATATTATTAAAATACTAATCAAAGTTAAAAATATCAAGCTTCTAGAAAACAATATAGATAAGCCACGATCCCAAACACTATTTTTAAATATCTGCGTTATAATAAATGTTATACCAAAACCAACCCAAAACTTATATCCAAATTTAAACTGTAGTATCCCGATTAGGTTTGTTATGGAAATAAGGCTAGAGAAGAATATAAATAAAGCTAAAAATATAAAGAATATATTATCTGTTTCAGTATTAAAGATTCCAAAATCAACCAAAGGATTAAAATTTAGATACTGAATTAAGTTTTTTTCAAATAACTGTAAAGTCCCTTGTATTATTGAAGATATCAAGGCAACTACTATATTATTAATAATAATTGACTTGTAAAAATTCTTTCTTGTAACTCCAAAACTAAGTGCTAGAGCAAAGTTTTCGTAATAAATAACTATCCAATTTACAATAAAGTATATAGCAATAACGCCTATATTTGCTGCTACTATAGAAATAGACTCCTCATTTCTTATCAATGGTCCAATTTCTATTTTATAATTAAAAAATATACTTGCCGCATAAATCAAAGCATTTACCAATAATATTATACACCAAAAACTGGTGATCGATTTTTTCATATCATAATTTTGAAATTTTATAACTCTATTTAGTTGGTTCATGGACATAATCCTCCTTAATAATGGATTGTGTTAGATATATGAATAGCTTTTGCATTGGTATCTTATTCATCTCTATGTTGTTGTCCTTAATATACTTCAAATCTAATGTTGTTAGATTATCATATATTCCTATTATTTTAGTTGAACCTAATTCTTCTTTATAAACAATGTTCTTATCTTTAATCAATGGAAGAAGAACATTGTCACTACCAATTAGATAGTAGGACTTTTCTTTTAGTTTATTTACTTCACTTTTTAGCATTATTTTTCCATCATTAAGAATAATAATCTCTTCAAAAAGATTTGCCACTTCATCTATAAGGTGGGTTGAGATAATTATAGTTCTAGGATTTTTCTCATAATCTTCAAGCAATAAACTATAAAATTTATCCCTAGCAGCAGCATCAAGTCCCAATGTTGGTTCATCAAACATAGTAAGTTTTGACCTAGATGCAAGCCCAATTATTAATCCAACTATAGTCTGATTTCCTGTTGATAGTTTATATAATTTCTTCTTTGTATTTAGATTAAATTCTTTTATTAAATAGTCCTTATAGTCTTCGTCCCAGTTTTTATATATAATTTTTGCTAGAGAAAATATCTCTTTTACTTTTCTCTCATGAATTGAAATTGGTAGTTCCTTTGCTAAGCATATATCTTCCATTGTTTTTGGATTTTCAAAAACCTCTTCACCGCTTAATAGAATCTCACCACTGTTTCTTATTATTTGGCTAGATATTAAATTTAATAATGTAGTCTTTCCCGCACCATTTCTACCAAATAATCCGTAAATTTTATTTTCTTCCAATTTCAAATTTAGATTAGTTAAAACCTCAAGTTTCCCATATGACTTATATAGGTTGTTGATTTCAAGCATATTATTCCCCTCCCTTATAGTTCTTAATAAATTTAACGATATCTAAAGTGGGTATATCTAGCCGATTTGCTTCTCTTATTATTTCAGGTAATACTTCTTTAAAAAATATATCTTGTCTCTTTTTAATTATTTTACTTCTCGCCCCAGGTGATACAAACATCCCAATTCCTCTTTTCTTATAAAGTATTCCTTCATCCACTAATATATTGAGCCCCTTGCCAGCAGTAGCAGGATTTATCTGATAGACCTTAGCAAATTGATTAGTAGATGGGGCTTGATTATCTTCCATTAAGTTGCCTGTAATTATTTCATTTTCTATAGCTTCAGCTATTTGTATATAAATTGATTTATCCGAACTAAAATCTAACAAAATTGTTTCACCTCCATAGGCTAAATGGTTAGTTAGTTATGTAATTAAGTATATAAGTATTTATTGTTTTTGTCAATGGGTATTTGGGAAATTTATCAAAAAATAAATTCAGGCCATAAGGGACTGCCCCAATGACCTGAAAGACCTTCTCAACGCTTATTTATTCAAATAACTATATTTTTTCTCCAAAGGCTCTATTGATTTAATGATAGCTCCTCCTAGACATACCTCATCTTGATAAAGAACCGCCTGCTGTCCTGGAGTTACAGCCTTCACTGGATTATCGAATACTATATGAATATTTCCATCCTCTAGCATATCTACTGTAACAGGTATATCAGCCTGTCTATATCTAAATTTAGCAGTACACTTTAATGGAAATTGTGGAGCTTCTCCCAATATCCAGGATGGTAATTCTCCGATTAATGATTTTGAAAATAGTGCAGGGTGATTTTCTCCTTGAGCAACATAAAGGATGTTCTCCCTCAAGTTTTTACCTACAACAAACCATGGTTCTCCAGTTCCTACTCCGCCTATTCCAATACCTTTTCTTTGACCTAATGTATAATGTATAAGTCCAGTATGTCTACCAATTTTATTTCCATTAACATCAATTATATCTCCTTCTTTAGCAAGAAGATATCTATCTAAAAATTCGTCGAAGTCCCTTTCACCAATAAAACAAATACCTGTAGAATCCTTCTTCTTAGCAGTATATAAATCATGTTTTTCCGCCAATTCTCGAACTTCCTTTTTATCTAAGTGTCCAACGGGGAAAATAGTCTTTGATAATGCTTTTTGTCCAATCCTCGCAAGGAAATAGCTTTGATCCTTGTTATTATCCTCGCCTCTTAAAAGAAAATATTTACCATCTCTTTCTTCCACTTGAGCATAATGTCCCATTGCAATATAGTCTGCATCCAATTGCAATGCATAGTTTAAAAATGCATTAAACTTTATTTCTTGATTACACATTACATCTGGATTAGGTGTTCTACCCTTTTTATATTCATCTAAAAAGTAAGTAAATACAGTATCCCAGTATTCTTTTTCAAAACTTATGGTATAGAATGGAATTCCAAGCTGACTTGCTACCCTTCGTGCATCATTTGCATCCTCAGTTGCAGTACATACACCATCTTCATCCTTCTCGTCCCAATTCTTCATAAAGAGTGCGATTACATCATAGCCTGCCTCCTTAAGTAGCAAAGCAGATACTGATGAGTCAACTCCTCCACTCATACCCAATATAACTCTCTTAGCCATAATTACACCTTTTCTATTATCTTAGTTCTAATAATTTATCTATGATTTTCATATTTCTTATTGATTCCTCAGTAGTGAGCATTGGCTTTCTATTATTAAGAATTGCATCGGCAAATTCTTCAATCTCTAATGCATAACGCTCACATTTTTCAACTGGTATTTCTTTTTTGCCTTCTTTTGTGACAACTGTAATATATCCAGCATT
>JAPXKQ010000069.1:0-12179 GCA_033809995.1 Tissierellaceae bacterium | reverse complement strand
GCTTGTAGTAAACCAACTGAAGCACTACTACTTTGAACTATGGTGGTAATACCAAATCCCACCAACATTCCTAAAATAGGATTATCCAAACTAATCATAACATTTGTAAATGCAGGTAAATTTGCCAGTGGTTTTAGACCATCACCCATCATACCCATACCAATAAATAAAATACCTACACCGATTAATATTTCAGCTATATCCTTTGACCTTTTTTTAGATGCAGCAAACCATAGACCTACTCCCACAATAACTGCAATTGGAGCATAGTCCGTTAAATTGAATGCTATGAGCTGTGCGGTAATAGTAGTTCCAACATTTGCCCCCATAATAACGCCTGCTGCCTGTGCTAAAGTCATAAGACCAGCATTTACAAATCCTATAACCATAACAGTTGTAGCACCACTGCTTTGTATTAACATAGTTACAATTGCACCAACTAATACACCCATTACTCTATTTGTTGTTAAAGCCTCTAAAATTCTTTTTAATTTTGAGCCTGCAGCTTTTTGTAGTCCTGTCCCCATTAAATTCATACCATATAGGAATAGACCTAGTCCACCCATTACTGGCAACGCTATATGCATAATATACCTCCTAACGAGTTTTGTCATAAGTTATCTTAAATTTGGAAATCCTAATTGCCTTAATCCTTCAAATAAAATGATATTAACTGAATTTGATAGATTAAGGGATCTTTCTAATTCAGTTATCATTGGAATTCTTATACATGTCTCTATATTTTCTTGTATTAATTCCTTTGGTAGTCCTTTAGTTTCTTTTCCAAAAACGAAAAATGAATTATCTTTATAATTAAAATCAGTATAAGATTTTTTAGCATGGGTAGTGGCATAATAAAAATCATGATCAGGATATTTCTTTAAAACTTCATCAAAACTATCATAATAATGAATATCTACCAAATACCAATAATCTAAACCTGCACGCTTTAGGTGTTTATCATCTACGGAAAACCCCAAAGGACGAACTAAATGGAGCGAAGTCCTTGTCAAAGCACAAGTTCTGGCAATATTGCCAGTATTGTGAGGAATTTCTGGTTCAACTAGTACAATATTTAATGCCATTTAGTTTTCATCTCCTATTTTAATACATACTCTTCAATAATTTGTGCAACACCATCATTTTCATTGGTGTCAGTGATAATATCCGCTTTATTTTTCACGATTTCCTCTCCATTCCCCATGGCAACACCAAGTCCTGCAAATTCAATCATTGATATGTCATTTTCATTATCCCCAATTGCTATAACATTTTTTCTATCAATATTTAGTTTATCGCATAGATATTTTAAGCTTAAACCTTTAGAGACTCTATCAGACATAACTTCAACATTGTTGGACCATGAACTAGAAACATTGATTTCCTCTATATTTGATAGTTCCCCTTTTAGTTTATCCAATTTATCTCTATCTTCATCTAAAAATAAAAACTTATATACGTTTAAATTATTATTTTCATAGATTTCTTTATCTTCTTTAAAAATATGCAAGTCGATTGACAAACCTTTTTGCTTCTGAAAGCTTGCATTATAGTATTGATAAATCTCTTCTATAAAATGATTTGTATAAAAGCTTTCCTCATCATAAAAATGATAATAAACATTGTGTTTTCTACCTAGGTTCATTACCTCCTTTACTGCATTCATATTGATAGGAATCTTGTAAATAATCTTTTTCTCTTTATCTCTGATTATTGCGCCGTTACTTGCCAGAATATAATTATTCAAATTAATTGAATCAGCATAAAATTCTGCAGATGTTAATATCCTACCTGTTGACAATACTATATGTACCCCTTTTTTTGTAGCCTCCTCTATTGCCTTTACATTTCTTTCAGAGATTTCATTTTTACTATTAAGTAAAGTTCCGTCCATATCTATTGCTATCAATTTGTAATCCATATTCCTCGCCTCCCATTTAATAATATAACATAACAATTTTAAAAGTAAACATAAAAAAAGGCCAACCCATTAGGGCTGGTCGCTTAGGTAAACGGTACCTTCCGCTACTATTTCAACTTCTCCATCAAGAAAAACTTCGTAAATATTTTTTTCGTCAATATTTACAATAACCTTAAGTTCTCCTCCTGGTTGTCTAATATCTTTCTCTATAGAGTCTCCTTTTTCTTTTGCTAATACTGCACCTAATGCAGAAGTCCCTGATGCACAACTTCTTTCCCAGTAAAGGCTATCAGTTGCTCTGACATATACTAAGGGATTTAAGTTTTCTAATTTGAAATCATAAAACATAATTCCAAATGCATCATATTCTTCATTATACATGTATTTTTTTAATTCTAGGAAAAAACTTTCCTTATCTTCAATTTCGTTGCTATCGACGATAAAATGAGTAATGCCTGAAAAATCTACTCGGGACAATTTTATGTGTCTTTCTTCAAAATTAATATCTATATTGACTACTCTTTCAGGAGTGGGCATTTTTATCTTTGAAAAATATACATTGTCCTTATCTGTAGGCTTTACTTCACAATTAAGAAGCTCTGAACTGCCTGATGCTTCAATAATAACATTGTAATGATCATCGCCTTTGATGATACTAGGATGATTTTTATAGACCATATATGCTGCTAGGGATCTACTAGCATTGCCACAAAATTCCCCACCCATCATTTGCAATCTGAGAGTGTTCAAGGATTTCCCCTTAAGACTTCTAGGTTCTTCTACGAAACCCACTTGTTCACCATGTAAACTGTTATAATCCATAAGTTTATTAGCAACGTTCATATGATCAAATGAATCAACAGGGTCTAATACAAAGATTGTCATATTTTCTACTGGATTGACTTTAGCAAAGGTCAGCTTCATGATTATGATATCCTCCTTAATTTTAGCGGGGTAAGGGATACGGTATTAGTATATTTATTATTCTCAATTGCTACGTCTAAATTATACGCCTTTTCTATATTTTTAGCAGTAATTACGTCTTCAGGATTACCGATACCTATTATCTCCCCTTCATTTAAGAGTATTATATCATCTGAAAACCTAGCTGCCAAGTTGATATCGTGGATTACCAGTACAATTGTAGTCCCTTTTTCCTTATTTAAGGTTCTCAATAAATTTAACAACTCTATTTGGTGATTTATATCTAAATGTGATGTAGGTTCGTCTAATAGTATAATTGAAGGATTTTGTGCTAAAGCTTTAGCAATTATTACCCTTTGCCTTTCTCCTCCTGATATTTCTGTAATAAGGCTATCCTTAAATTTAAGTGTATTTGTCATTTCCATTACGTCATTGACTATTTTATAATCTATCTTATCTTCTTTTTGAAAACGACCTTTATAGGGGTGACGCCCCATCATTATAATATCCTCTACAGTAAATTCATAATCAATAGTAGTGTCTTGTGGTACAAATCCTACAATCTTTGCCAAATCCCTTTTACTATAATCCTCAACATTTTTACCTTCAATTAAGATATCACCACTATTTGGCTTATATAAATTGTTTAAGGTTTTTAAGAGTGTGGATTTGCCTGAACCATTTGGACCTATTATGCTTACGAATTCACCTTTTTTTATATTAAAAGATAGCCCTTTTAAAACAAGAGATTCTCTGTAACTAAATTTAAGATTTTTTACTTCTATAGAATACATGAAAACACCTACCTTAATTCACAATTCACAATGCACAATTCACAATTATTTGGTCGGTCAAGCTTTCGGGTCTTAAAATCTGAGATCCCTCCACGTTGGTCGGGATGACACCTATGGTGTTTATCGCTGTTAGTTGTTAGCTGTTAGCTTGTTTTTACCTCTTACTTATTCACTATTCACTATTCACTATTCACTCTTGCCTCTTCACTATTCACTATATTTGTTTCTTCTTCTTCCTAAGTAAATATATAAAAAACGGTCCGCCAAATAATGCTGTTATTATTCCCACTGGGATTTCTACTGGGGAGATTATCATTCTTGCCAGGGTGTCTGCAAATATCATAAATATCCCACCCATTAAAGCTGATGCTGGTAATAATATTCTATGGTCTGGACCTATTAGGAGCCTTGCTATATGGGGTACCATTAGCCCAACAAAACCAATAATTCCACTTACCGATACTACAATTGAGGTCATAAATGTTCCCAACAATAATATGTATATTTTAGTTTTTTCTACATCTATACCAAGACTTTCCGCAGATTCATCCCCTGTAAGCATTATATTTAAATCTCTGGCAAAAACATTGATTAAACACATTGAAGCTATAATTGGTAAGGACAAGGTGATTATAGGATTCCATCCTTTCCCCGCAAGGCTCCCTAATGTCCAAAAGACAATCTTGGACATATCCTTACTAAATATAACCATTAAAAAGGACATTATAGCTGTGAAAAATTGACCAATGGCTACTCCAGATAATAATAAAGTGACTACTGGCACTTGGTTTTTAACTCTTGCTATATTGTAAACCAGCATTACTGCCAAAAGCCCACCTAAAAATGCAAATATCGATATAGACGAAAATTTAAATACAGTAAATTCTAATTTCAAGATAATTGCAATAGTTGCTCCCAATGCAGCCCCAGAAGAAATACCTATAATATATGGGTCTGCCATTGGATTTTTAAACATCCCTTGAAAGGAGGCGCCAGTCAAAGATAGACTGGCACCTACTAGCACTCCCAACAATACTCTAGGAAGTCTAATATTCCAGATGATACTTTGTTGAGACTTACCTATATAAGAAATATCCACCATATCTCCTACAAATGGAAGCTTTGATAATATTATTTTAAAAGTATCAAGGGTACTAATATTGGCTGAACCTATTGTGGAAAATAACCCGATAGAAAATAATAGTATTAAAGTTAGTACTATCAAAACTAAAGAGTATTTTGCTTTACTAATTTTATTTATCATTTAAATCCCAACTTTATTTAAAAATTTCTGGATGAATTGCCTTAGCTACAATTTCTAATGCTTCTACAATTCTAGGACCTGGTCTTGATACAATATTGGGCTCAAGTACATATACTCGTCCTGATTTCATAGCCGAAATATTTTCAAAGCCTGGTCTTGCCATCATAGCTTCTGGAGTCTTTTCGGGCATATCTGCAGATGTTAAATATACATCCGGATTTCTTTCAATCAACTGTTCTAAGTCGAATTGAGGATATTCATCTTTTGCATCCTTAGCTATATTGTCCCCACCTGCTAGTGTCATTAAATGATCCATAAATGAACCTGGGCCTGCAGCCATTAGTGGGTCGTGCCATATTTCGTAGAATACCTTAACCTTCGGTGCATTTTTTACCTTATTTACTATTTCATCCTTTTGTTCTATCATGCTCTCTGTTAAAGCTTTAGCTTCTGATTCCTTACCAGTTAATTGACCAATTTTATTTATAGTTTCAATAATTTCGTCTATTGATTCTGGTTCAAACCCTATAACTTCGATTCCAGCTTCTCTTAGTCTTGCATTTTCATCGCTATCACCAGGTCCATAGCTGATTACTAAGTCAGGGTTTAACTCAATAATTTTTTCTAGATTTATACCTGTAAAGTCTCCAACCTTTTCAATCTCTAAAACTTCTTCTGGATAATCATCAAAAGTTGTAACTCCTACTACCTTGTCATCCAATCCTAAAGCGAATAGGATTTCCGTATTACTTGGAGCTAAAGAGATAATTCTCTCTGGAGCCTTTTCAAAACTAACTTCATTTCCAAAATCATCTTTTACAGTAAATGAAGATTCCTTAGGTGAAGAAGTGACCAATTCATCATTACTTTCTGCTTTCTTGCCAGTGCAACCTACTAACGATACTACTAATATCATTAAAACAATAATTAATGATAAATGTTTATAATGATTATAATTTTTACACATTTTAATCCTCCAATTCCAGTTTATTATACATATCAGGCAGGAATCCCTCCTAGATGGCCGGGATAACACCTACGGTTTGAAAAAAGAAAAAACTTATGCCTAAATAGGATAAGTTTCCAAAAATTCAATAACACTCCCTCCGAGGCACAATACAATAGGCAGATATCCTGACTAATGGATCATCCTACTCTCAACACCTTCCCAGTACACCAGTGGTTAATAGTTGATTTCGTTCCCATTCACAGTAGCGGGGGCTGTAGTGGATTTTCGCCACTTTCCCTTTTAAGTTCTAATTAGAACACCTATCAATATATTCAATTATCTTTATAGTATCAAATACATATAAATAGTTCAAGTGAAAAAAATTAAGGCAGCAACATTTCCACCACTTCTTCCACATCATCATCGATTGGAGATTCATTGAATGTTGGTTTAGGACCAACATTATATATAAAATCTTTTTCTCTATAGTAGTCAAAGGTAATCTGTTTTCTATCTATAACTTTACCATCTTTGATTTTTGATTTAAAAGTACGAACTTTATATCCATTTCTACCTTCTTGAACCAATGTACGGCTACCAGGAGCAGCTTTAGGATCATAAACTTCTTTTATTTTATATGGTATTGTCTCTACTAATTCAGGTTCAATTCTTACAGTATAGTCTTTTGCATTTGTATCCCCATATATATAGAAGTAAACCCTATCTCCTACAGCCTTTGTTGATATATATACAGGGAAATCAAAGTCATTTCTAAATCTTAAGTCCAAATACCCTGTAGCAACAGCTCCATCCTGACCACGTGGTACATAGGCGGCAGCTATGGAATGAGGGTGGCGCTCAACAATGGTTAAATCAGCTAAAAGCAGTGCATTGTATAGAGTTGTGGATGTTTGACAAACTCCTCCGCCCATTCCAGGAGTTAATTCACCGTTTAATATAACTGGTGCTTCTCTATACCCTGATTGTGCTTGTCTTGGTCCTGTTTTTTGATTATAGGACACTTCCTCACCTGGCATTACTAAAAGATTATTTAAAGATTGGGCAGACAATTTTATATTGTGAATCCTTCCTTCAGAACTACCCTTAAATGATGTTGAAAACTCTCCAATTACACCATTAATTCGACTAAGAAGAGCTTTTGTAACTTTGGGCTGCGTAACTTCAATAGGAATATTGATATCTTCCAATTCATATATATTATCTTGAATCATTTTGGCAAGTTGGTCCTTGTTTACCTTTCTACCTTCTTTATCTTCTGAAACTGTAAATTTGCCATTGTTAAAGTTTAAAACTGCATCTTTGCCTTCTTGATATATATCTAAAGCTATAATATCAACAGTTTTTAAGACCGAATCATTATTATAGGAAGATTCTAGATTTATATTTATATTATTACTTCTAACATTTCTTATTGCCTTATATCTTTGTAGTAAATTACCTTCTCTTCCTATGGCATATGCTTCATTTACTCCTTTTTCAAAATCATATGAATATCCCAAATCCTTAAGGCTAATATCATAATGTTTATCATCAAATAAGAGCTTCATAAATTTGTCCTTATCATCATTTTCTTTTCTATCTCGTATAAAAACATATGCCTCTGATTTAGTCTTACCGCCTACATCATAACCGTCTATTTTCACACCTTCATATATTGCATTGGTATTTATTTCATTTTCATATATATAATAGCCCCCACCTATTAATCCACCGATTAAAATTACGAGAGGTATAATTATTAATAAAGCTTTTTTCATCAAATCCCTCCACGTTTAAAATATAAACAATATGGTGTTAGTGGACACTTGTCACATAAAGGCTTTCTAGCCTTGCATATTCTTCTTCCATGAAAAATAATAAGGTGATGAGCCTTAGTCCACAATTCTTTATCTATATTTTTCATCAAGTCTTTTTCAGTATCTAAAACATTGTCACTATCAGCTAATCCTATTCTATTTGAAACTCTAAAAACATGTGTATCAACAGCTATAGCTGGGGTGCCAAAGGCATTGCTCACTACTACATTTGCCGTTTTTCTTCCTACGCCGGGAAGTTTCATTAAATCATCTATATTATCTGGAACGAGACCTTGGTAGTTTTCAATCAAAATATTGCAGGTTGCAAGGATATTCTTACTTTTTGTATTGTAAAAACCACAGCTTTTTATCTTTTCTCCAAGGTCTTCAACAGTTAATTTTACATAATCGTAGGGAGTTTTTAGTTCTTTAAATAAAGTGTCCGTTGTCTTATTAACTTGTACATCTGTACACTGAGCAGAAAGAATTGTTGCAATCAACAATTCGAAAGGATTAGTAAAATTTAATTCTGCTTTTGCATCAGGATATAATTCCAATAAAATTTTTATTACTTCATTTATGTCTTTTTTCTTTAGCATTTTATTATTCAAAATAATCACCTAATAATATATTATAACATTTCTATTTCATAATCTATAATTTCAACCCTACTATCAGCATCTATAAATTTCATAACATTGGATATAACTTGATTTGCATGATGAGTATCATTAGTTACACAAGCAAAACCTATTACGGAAGACTGCCAACTATCATTTAAATCCACTTCAGCTATTGAAATATTGAATCTTGACTGTAGTTTCCCAATTATGCTTTTTATTATATGTCTCTTTTCCTTTAGAGAATTTGATTCATATATTGTAAGTTTTAATGAACAAGCACCTATTATCAAATATCTCACCTCTAATCAATTCACAATTCACAGTTCACAATTAGTAATAGGTAAGAACTAAAAGTGAAGAGTTAAATATAGCTAACAACTAACAGCTAACAGCTAACAGTTTTTAAAAACAACGAAGTTGTCATTCTGTCGCTTATACTTTTACTTTAGATTTCATATCTAATATATTCTAATATTGCAGTCTGTTATTTAGACTTACTTTATCATTTAAAAATTAAGAATTAGAATAAATATTAAAAGTGGAGATTCCTCCAGTTCGCTGAAATGACACCTTCGGCGTATCTTTTGTCATCCCGAGCTTGTAGAGGGATCTCCGCATTTTCTTTAGTTCTTAGTCTTTTTTTCTTCTAATTGTGAATCGTGCATTGTGCATTGTGAATTATCCCAGTATCCCCATTTCCCTACCAACTTTTTCGAATACCCTTACTGCTTCATCCAATTGTTCCTTAGAATGTGCTGCTGATACCATACATCTTACTCTTCCAGTTCCCTTTGGTACAGTTGGGAATACAATACCAGAAACGAATACACCATTTTCAAAAAGCTTTCTACTAAATTCCATAGTTTTAGCTTCATCCCCTATTATAACAGGAGTGATAGGTGTTTGGCTATGTCCAGTGTTAAATCCTAATTTACCTAACTTTTCTTTAAAGTATCTTGCATTATCCCATAATCTATCAGTATATTCTGTGCTTTCCATTAACATAGTTATTGCTTCAATTATAGCTCCTGCAGCTGCTGGAGGCATTGATGTACTAAATAATACTGGTCTTGCTCTGTGGCTCAACCATTCATACATTGTATTTGAACCTGCTACATAACCTCCAACTACTCCTATAGCCTTAGAAAGAGTTCCTATGGTGAAATCTACTCTTCCATGTAATCCGAAGTGGTCAACGGTTCCCCTTCCACTTTCACCTAATACTCCTGAGCCATGGGCATCATCAACATAGGTCATGGCTTCATATTTTTCAGCTAATTCTACTATTTCAGGTAATTTAGCTATATCTCCATCCATGCTAAATACACCATCAGTTATAATCAATATATTTTTATATTTATCTCTACTTTCCTTTAATACTGCTTCTAAGCTATCCATATCTGAGTGTTTGTAAATCCCTCTAGCTGCCTTAGAAAGTCTAGAACCGTCTATTATTGAAGCATGATTTAATTCATCAGATATAATTATATCTCCAGCTTCTGTTATAGCTTGAATTGTTCCGGCATTGCAATTAAATCCAGATTGATAAACAAATGCTGCTTCTTCTCTTTTAAATTTAGCCAATATACTTTCCAAGTCTTCCAGCAATTTATAGTTACCAATTATAGTTCTAACTGCCCCTGCTCCTGCACCATACTCTTCAACTGCCTTTATTGCAGCCTGTTTTAGTCTAGGATGATTTGCAAAACCTAGATAGTTATTTGATGACAGATTGATTACCTTTTTGCCACTAAGAATAACCTCCGCTTGACTTGGAGTCTCAAGAACAGGTAATTTTCTATATACACCCTGATCTTTCAACTCTTGAATTTTTTCCTTTAAAAAAGCTAATTCATGCACATTTGACATATTTTTACCTCCCTATTTATTTTAGGATTTCAATGATAGTTATACCATAATCCTTCTATTCATCATTGGACTTGGTTTGAAAAATATTATTTAAAGCATAGGTAATATAATTCTTGAAAAATGGATTTTCTTCCTTCAAAACTCCATTTAACATTTCAACATTTTCTTTGTTTTTCATATTACCAAGAGCAATTAATGCATTTCTTTTTAATATATTTTTACCCCTCCAACTTCCTGACATATCACCATATTTTTGTTTGAATTCTTTATTAGACATATTCATCAATTCCTCTATGTCAATATAGCCCTTTGTAACATTAGGTATAAACTCCTTATGTGATGAATATTCAATCTTTTTATTTTTAGGACACACTTTTTGACAAGTATCACACCCATATATTTTTATACCCATCTTTTCACAAAGTTCATAATCTATATTATCTTTAGTCTGTGTTAAATAAGATATACATTTTTTTGGATTTAATCTACAAGAACCTTCTAACGCTCCTGTTGGACACGCTGTTAAGCATAGATTACAATCTCCACATTTACTTTCTAATGGTACATCAAATGAATTAATTTTTATATCAGTTAGAATAATCCCTAGAAAAATAAACGAACCATATTTATCATTTATTATATTATTATTCTTGCCGTAATAACCTATACCTGCTTTATATGCAAGTTCTCTATCTACTAAAGGACCTGTATCTACAAAATATTTATATTCAAAATCTATTTCTTTTTTTATTTCATTTATCAATTCTTCAAGTTTTACTCTTAATACTCTATGGTAATCAATTCCCCATGTTGATTTAGATAGACTACCTCTTACTTTAAAATCTGGTTTTTCATTATAATCAACATTATAGGACATCCCTATTACAATAATAGAACTACAATTTGGCATAATCAATTTAGGATTTATTCTCTTTTCTAAATTCTTTTCTTCAAACTCAGTAACTATGGACTTTTCTTTCCTATATTTTAGATAATCTTCTATTCTTAATAGGGGCTCTCCATCTGTAAAACCAATGATATCTATATTCAGCTCTTTTGATTTATTTATTATAAATTCTTTTATATCCACTTGAATCAACCCTTCTGTAGATAATTATATAAATAGCCTTTAATAAAACACTTTTAGATCAAAGTAGCTATTTATAAAATCAATAAACGGAAAGTTATAACTTTTCCTATTGATTATAACATATATTAGTAAAGCAATAATACTATTTATAATCACAAATTTATGTTATACTATTTGATAGCGAATATGTAAAGGAAGTAGAAAATGTTTAATCTAAAGAAAAAATCGTTTAAAAAATTTGACTTTTTATTATTGTTTTCAGTAATTGCACTATGTGTTTTTGGACTTATTATGATTAATTCTGCAACACTAAGCTTTGAAAACCCAAAATATGTTAAAACCCAGGCTATTGCAACTATATTAGGTTTTTTTATAATTCTTATATTGGTATTAATGGATTATCAATTTCTAGGAAAATTGTATATTCCCATATATGTAGTATGCAATTTGTTATTGCTCGCAGTTCTTGTTGTAGGAGTTGGGGACGAGCAATGGGGTGCTAAATCTTGGTTATATATAACAAAGTCCTTTGGATTCCAGCCTTCGGAGTTTGTTAAAATTGGACTTATTATATCTTTGGCAAAATATATAGATATCAACAAAGAACAAATTAATGAACCTTTTACTTTACTTAAAGTTCTAGCATTTGCATTCTTACCAGTCGTATTGATTTTAAAGCAACCCGATGCTGGTACTGCAATGGTATTCATATTCTTTATTGCAGCCATGTTATTTGTAGCTGAAGTAAAATGGAAATATATTGGAATGGCAATAGGTGTAGGACTTGCTAGTTTACCAGTCCTTTGGTTTAAGTTGGATAAATATCAACGAGATAGAATATTTAACTTCCTTGAACCTGAGAGGGATATATCAAATACTGGATATCAGGCAATGCAAGGTAAAATTGCAATTGGCAGCGGTAAAGTCT
>JAPXKQ010000068.1:0-12238 GCA_033809995.1 Tissierellaceae bacterium | reverse complement strand
CTATATGCAGTTATTGATGCTTTAGGCACATTCTTAGATGATGTGTATCTTAGCCGACTTATGAGCCCAGAAGAAGCTTTGATTTCCTATGAACTTACCTTTCTTTTCTGTGGAATAATTGCTTTTATCTATATCACATTTATAAAAAAAGAAAGATTTGAATTCTTTAGAGAGAAAGATAAAATTCTAGCAGCAATATTTGAAACGGCGGGGCAATTCTTTTATGTATATGCATTGGATACAAATTCTGTTGTAGTAGCACCAATGATAGCAAGTTATAGTATTGTTACGGTACTTCTTGGGAGGATATTTCTAAAGGAAAAATTAAGCTTTAAGCAATATATAATAATTGCAATGGTTATGATCGGAGTATTTATATTAGGATTCTTTGAATAATTGGATAAAAATTGGGTAAATAATTTAATTACTCTTTAAATTTGTTGCATTATAAGTTTAAAGGTGATAAAATATTAACAAACACAGAATACATTTTTCAATAAAGAGGGGGTTACATAATGTTAGAAGAAAAGAAAATTTCTAGAAAAGATTTTCTTAAAGGGGTGGGAGTTACTGTTGCTGGAGTAGCTGCAACAACAACCCTAGGAACTGTACTTACTGGATGTTCTGCACCTGCAGCAAATGTAGACACATCTCAAAAACCAGAATGGCCTTTCAAATACAAGAAGGTAGACCCTGCAGTTGCAGAAGAAAGAGCTTTTAAAGGATATAAAGAAAAAGGTGGCTGAGGTGTTGGAGTAGCCGAAGGGTTCTTTGGCACATTAGCAGATCAAGTAGGATATCCATTTAATCAAATTCCAACAGAAATATTTACTAGCGGTGCTGGTGGATTTGGACAAGCTAGTCTTTGCGGTTGTGTAGGAGTTGCAGCAGCTTGTATAGGTTCAGTATGTGATGTTGATACGTCTAAAAAAATACTTGCAGAGTTATCTGCTTGGTACAAAACTGCTGAATTTCCAATGTATCAACCTGAAAATCTTGGATTAAAACAAACTGTGGCAAATTCAACACTTTGTGAAGATTCAGTTGGTAAGTTTATGGAGGAAACTGGAATTAAATATGGTGATCCAGAAAGAAAAAGCCGTTGCGCAGGTGTTACTGCAGATGTAGTACGTAAGATGGTTGAATTACTTAATCAGGAATTGGCATAGATAATAAAAAAATTACAAGAAACGGGGATATTTCCTCGTTTCTTAACAAATAGGAAAGTTTTAAATAGGTACTATTAGACTAGAAGGTTTTATAAGGAGGGAATCACTATGGGTAGATTAGGTCCTGGAGAATTGATATTAATATTGATTATTGCTCTTATTATATTTGGACCAGCTAAACTTCCTGAGATAGGAAAGTCTCTTGGAAAAGCATTGAATGAATTTAAGTCTCAAGCCAATAAGGTAACAGAAGACTTTAAGGTAGACTCAAAGGTAGACTCAGATGATAAAAAGAATAGCTAATGAAGATAAAGAAGACAGCAAAAATTTAACTTTGGTAGGACATTTGACGGAGCTTAGAAGACGAATAATTCAATCTGGAATTTTCTTTATAATAGCAACCTTAGTTTGTTATTATTATTCGGAGTACATTGTTAAAGATATATTAAAGAGAGCTCCAAATGTTAATTTTGTATTTATTGCTCCAGCAGAGTTGTTATTATCCTATATAAAGCTTGCTGTCGTTGGAGGTTTAGCATTATCCCTCCCTCTAATTATTTTTCAGATTTGGTCATTTATTAGTCCAGGTTTTAAACCTAATGAAAGAAAAAGTATAATTATATCACTAATAATAGGAAGTATATTCTTTTTTTTAGGTGTAATATTTGCATATATAATAGTAATGCCATCTATGATTCAATTTTTTATAGGATTTCAGATAGATGAAATAAGTCCAATGATTAGTTTCAGTAGCTATTTAGGATTTTTTCTAGATACGTTGATAGCATTTGGACTAATATTTGAGTTACCTGTTATAATGATAATCTTAACAAGATTTAATATAGTTACAGTTAAGTTTTTGAAAAAGAACAGGAAATATATAATATTAATTATTTTTGTTGTAGCTGCTATTATTACACCACCAGATGTTATATCTCAAATATTACTTGCATTGCCAATGCTTATTTTATTTGAAATTGGTATTTTCTTTTCAAAAATAGTAGAGAAAAAGAAGGCTGTAAATAAGAGGCTTTCACACTAACATTTAGTTATATGATAGTGTGGAAGCCTCTTTTATCTAATTAAATTGAATATCAGTATTTAGAATGATATAATCAAGTGGTAAAGTAAATTATACATTTCATCCTATTTTCAATATATGAGAACGTTTGCAGTGCAGCCAATTTTTTTATTACACATTCTAAAAAATGAATATTTGGAGAGGTGATTTAAATGAATAAGATGAATGTACTAGATGCAATTTTAACTAGGAGAAGCATAAGAAAGTTTACTGGAGAATCAATAAGTGAAGAAAGTTTAAAGCTTATACTTCAAGCAGGGTTTCAAGCACCTTCAGCACATAATTTTGAACCTAGAGACTACATAGTTGTAAGAGATAAAGTTACCCTAAATAAGATATCTGAATTTCACAGATACGCTAAGATGCTACCAAATGCAGGATGTGGAATAGTAGTTTGTGGTGATACTCGAAAGCAAGAGGAAATAGGATTTTTAGTTGAAGATTGTTCTGCATCTATTCAAAATATGCTATTAGCAGCTCATGGACTAGGTCTAGGTGCAGTGTGGTGTGGACTTTATTCAAGAAAGAACTTAGTAGATTCTATGTTAGAAGTCTTGAATTTACCTAACTATATTATACCTATTGGTATGGTAGTAGTAGGGATAAAAGCTGAAGAAAAGAAATCAATTGATAGATATAAAGAGGAAAATGTCCATTATGATAAGTGGTAATATGTAATTATGATTAGGAAAATTCAAAACTGTCAGACGGGGGATAATGCAATGAAAGGTGGAGAAGCAAACATAAATGAAGTTGTTATTATCAAGACCATAATGAATAATTCGCAGGATACATTTTATTTTAAAGATAAAGATTCTAGGATTATTTTGAGTAGTAAAGCCCATGCATTGCTTTGGGGAGAGAATGACCCAAACGATGTAATAGGTAAAACTGACTTTGATTATTTTCCTGAGGAATTTGCAATACAAGCATATGAAATTGAAAGGAAGATAATGACAAGCGGAGAACCAATTTTAGGAATTGTAGAAAAATTGGTCAAACCCGATGGAAATATTATGTGGCTTTCTGCATCAAAGTATCCTTTATATGATAATTACGGAAATATTATTGGTACTTGGGGAACCTCTAGGGACATAACATCTTTAAAAAATGTAGAGGAAGAGCTAATTTTAGTTAATAAAAAATTAGAAGAAGCTTATCAAAAACTAAAAGAATTATCAGTTAAAGACAGTCTTTCTGGATTATATAATCAAGGTTGCTTTTTTGAAGAATTAGATAAGACGTTTGAACTATATAAAAGAAGAGAAAGTAAGGATCAGTCCAATGGATTTTCATTAATATTATTTGATATAGATGATTTTAAAAATATTAACGATAATTATGGACATCTAATGGGAGATTACACCATAAGACATATAGGAAAGACAATTATTGCAAAAATTCGTTCTAGCGACAGATGTTTCAGATATGGAGGGGACGAATTTGCTATTATTCTATATGATACAGAACTTGAGGAAGCAAAAGTAGTTGCTGAAAAAATACGTTATACTATAGAAAAGTCCAAAATCAAATTTATGGATAACCAAATAAAAGTTACGGTTAGTATGGGGGTTTCCTCTTTTAATGAAGCAGGAAAGGCAGAGAATATGATTCAAAGAGCAGATGAAAAATTATACAAATCTAAGTATGAAGGTAAAAATAAAGTAAGCTAATGGACAAGGGGAAAGGCTCCTTGTCCATTATTTGTTGGATAGTTAATTAATATATTTTGAAGAAAGTTTCAAATTACTGTATAATGATTATGATTGATATCTTTTTATCTATAAGAACATTAAGATAGGCATGTTATAAGGGAGGAAAATCATGGGTTGGAAAATTTGGGGACAACGCAAGAAACTTGAAAAAGGGGAATCACTAGAATTATTGAGTTCTATTGAAGAAAATTTACATAAATTAGATGATAAATTACAAGAGGTGGATAAACAATTAGACAATAATGAGGATTTAATTCAAAAATCAATAAGGCTACAATATAAATCTTATCAGGAATTTTTAAATAAACTTGATCAAACCAATGAGAGAATAGATAAAACTATAAATTATAGTAAAAAGTACATAGAAGTTAAACAAGACAAGGATAATTTAATCGAGGAAAAGAACTATTTATTGGGAAAAAATATTCAATGGTTGGATGATATTGATTTAATTTGTGATAAGATTAGGGGACAAGATCTGGAATTTTGGATTCAGCTGTTGAAAAATTGGCAAAACCAAATACTGGAGTCCTTGGAAACATTAAATATATATGAAATTGATATTTTAGGAAAATCTTTTAACTATGAAGTAGCGGAATCTGTAAGCACTAAAGAAAAGGAAGATAATAAAGAGTACTTACCTTATGAAGTTGTGGATGTATTACAAAGAGGTTTTATCTTTAAAGATGGGACTTTATTAAGAAAGGCAAAAGTTATAACTATAGAAGAAGAGGAGGGCAAGAAGGATTATGAATAATGAAAGTTATAAAGAAAATAGATTTCGACCCATTGTAGGCATAGATTTAGGAACAACCAATTCAGCTGTAGCTAATATAAGTAAGGGGAAACCTCAAATTCTAAATTCATCTAATGGGGAAAAGATTATTCCTTCTACAGTACTTATTGATTTGGAGGGTAATGTTGTAGTTGGTAGAAATGCACAGGATGCATTGGTTGCTATGCCAAATCGCACCATTGCAGCGATAAAAAGAAAGATGGGTTCAAACGAACCAATATCTATTGCTGATAAAGAATTGTTGCCACATGAAGTATCTGCATTGATTTTAAAAAAATTGAAAAAGTGCGTGGATGATTTATATGGGGAAGGAGAAAAGGAAGCTGTAATAACAGTGCCTGCATATTTTACGGATGTACAACGTCGTGCTACGAAACAAGCTGGTGAGTTGGCAGGATTTATTGTGGAGCGTATTATCAATGAGCCTACAGCTGCTGCATTAGCATATGGTCTAGACAATTTAGAGAAAGATGGGCATATTCTTGTTTATGATTTAGGTGGGGGTACTTTTGATGTATCTATAGTTGAATTGATGAGCGGCATATTAGAAGTAAAGGCTTCTACAGGAAATAATTCTTTAGGTGGAGAGGATTTTGATTGGAAGCTTGTGGATTTTCTTGCAGAAAAGATAATTAAAGAAAACGGTATAGACCCTAGAAATGATATTAGGGGAAAAGCCTTATTGAAAAAGGAAGCAGAAAATATTAAGATTACACTTTCCTCTGAAGAAAGCGTAAAGGTAGTTTTACCGGTAGTTACCGTTAAGGAAAACAAACCAATAGGTTTAAATACTATAGTTCATAGAGGAGAGTTTATTGACTTAATTGAAGATTTTCTTGAAGAAACAATTGAATTAACAAAAAGCGTCCTTAAAGATGCCGAACTTTCTGTTAGCGATATTGATGAAATATTACTCGTTGGAGGTTCAACAAGGATACCTAGAGTATATGAGATGATTACTAATCTTTTCGGTAAAAAACCTAGAAATGATATAAACCCAGATGAAGCAGTGGCTTTAGGTGCAGCAGTACAAGCAGGATTAAAATCTGGAATTCTATCTAAAAGTGGACTTATAGCAACAGATGTAGCACCCTTTTCCATGGGAGTAGCAGTAATGAAAGAATGTAAATCATTTATGCTAAAACCAGGAGGGTTTGCCGTAATAATACCTAAAAATACAACTATACCAGTAACACGAAGTGAAAAATTTACTACAACTTATGATGGACAAACAGCTGTATCCATTGAAATTTATCAGGGTGAGCATGAATGGGTAAATGGTAATTATAAGCTAGGAGAATTTTTACTAGAAGGAATTCCAGCCAATGGTGCTGGGAGAGAAATCATAGAAGTGGAATTTAAGTATAATCTTAATGGAATATTAGAGGTCCAGGGAAAGTGCATTTCGACTGGGAAAGCGATGATAGTTACAGTTCAGGATGCATTAGATCGTGAATCAGAAAAGGCTTTTAACGAAAGTAAGAAAATAATTGAATCTTTATATCATGAAGCAGAAGAAGAAGAAGATATAGATTTGGAAGATATATTTGATTTTGATGACGTAGAAATAGATGATGAAGAATCTTGGAAGGATTTGGAGGAAGAAGCAAAAGTTCAAATAAATAACCTGAAAGATGCTAAAAAAACTATTCCTGCAAAACAACGGGAAAAAGCAGATAAGCTAATTCAAGATTTAAATAAAGCAATAAAAGATCAAAATATAGAATACTTAATATCAACAATAGATGATGCAGTGGACTTTATGATTGATTTAGAATTGTAGGAGTTGAGTATATGGAAGATAGACACGTTTTTGGAAAAAGGAAACGAAAAAAAGAGAAAATAGAAAATCTTTATAAGATATTGGGCACTAGATCAAATATTAGTCAGGAAAGAATTAAGGAAAAATATATAGAGAAGCTAAAGGAATTTCCCCCTGAGACATATCCGGAAGAGTTTCAAGAGATTAGAAGAGCATATGAAGTCCTAAAGAATCCCCAAAAACGAAAACAATATGATATGATGCGAAAATATGGTGATAAAATTGAGAAAACAATGGAAGATGCAATATTCTCAATGTCAATAGGAAACTATGATGATGCAAATAGGTTATTAGAATATATAAATGAGATTGATCCAGGCAATATAGTTGTTAAGTTAACACAAGCAGAAATATCAGTGGAACTAGAAGATTTTGAGAGATTTGAATCTCTTATGGATGAGGTCTTAAAAAATAGTACTATAGAAGATAAAGAATACATTATATTCATTAAGTTTAGTATACTTAATAATAGGGGATATCAGGATAGAGCATTAGAGGCACTTGAAAAGGGAAAAGAATATATAATAAATGTGGAACATTATCATTGGCTTCGAGCAATGTCACTTCTAGAATCAGATAATTATGATAAAGCATGGGGAGAGTTTAAGGATGCCTTGCCACCAATAGTAAATATAGATATAGAGCAGATGGATATTCTCATTGCTTGGTTAAATACCGCAATTGAACTTGACAAATGGGGAGAAATTTCGAAAATCCAAAATTATTTTAAACAAGTATTTAAGAAAATTGAGGATGAAGAAGAATTATATATGGTGGAAGATCAATTGTTAGAAGAAGCAGAGGACTATATATATGCGGCTCGTTTTAGGGCGGCTGACATATTTATGCAACTATTAACTCAATTAAACCCAAAGGATGTAGAAGCTAGGGAACGAAGAAGGGAAATTCAAGCAATGGTGAAACTAGATATGGAAATATCACGTTTAATAAAGGATCAAGAAACGTTTCCATTTGTAATGCTGAAGGTTTTAGATTTATACTTGGCTAAATATTCAGATGAAGAAGTCTATGAAGAGTTTATGGATGATTTTCCCCATAATATGATGATGGAAATGGAATGGGAGAAAGAAGAAATTGCCTATGGAATTTTACGAATGAAGAAAAGATATCCTTCATTATATAGAGAATTCAATAAAGAATTAATGGATTTGTTCAATCAATCTACAGAAGGATTAAATAGAGAGCAAAGAAGAAGATTAAGATAACAACTATCACATTTCATGCCAGATGTTGCACTTCGGGTAAGAAAATGCAATAAAGATAGTTATAAATATGATTTCTTATGAGTTTTCTTGCCTTAACTTGATTTTTATATATGCTATAATATACTTAAATAAAAATAAAAGGAGCGATGAAATGTTAAACCCACAGGATTTAATAGAGTTAATCAATAAAGGTAAAAATCCTTATATGGAATTCAAAGAAGAGAAAGTAAAACCTAACGATCTGGCTGGAGAAATTGTTTCATTCGCGAATATGGAAGGTGGCACAATAATCATAGGTGTATCAGATGATGGAATAATTAAAGGTGTTTCAACGGATGATATAGAAGAAAAAATAATGAATATTTGTAGAAATAATTGTATCCCAAATATAATTCCAATTTATCAAGAAATAATTATAGATGGTTCCAAAGTAGTTGTTCTTTCTATTCCAAAGGGAGTCAATAAGCCATATTATACTGTTGATAACAAATACTATATCAGAGTAGGTACAACCAAAAGGATTGCTTCAAGAGAGGAGTTAATGCGACTATTTCAAGCAAGTGGAGCAGTGCATTTTGACATATCACCAATTGAAGGAACTACCAAAAAAGATCTTAACATGGATTTAATAAGAGATTATTTTTTAAAATATAATATGTTTGACCTATATGAAGAAACAGAGGAAGCTGTAGATAGAATTCTTGTAAATGCAGACATATTAAGAGAAGGGATAAATACCAAGGAATGCACAGTTGGAGGATTGCTTATATTTGGGAAAAAGGTAAATGATAAGCTGCCTCAAAATGGTATTAGTTTTGCTCATTTTAAAGGAAATGATATAACGGAAGAACTAATAGATAAAAAACAGATAGTAGGAAATTTACCAGATATTGTAGAACAAGCTTTAGTAGTAATAAAAAATAATATAAGAACACCTTCAACTATTGTAGGTGCAATTAGAGAAGAAAAAGAAGTATATCCCATCATAGTGCTTAGAGAAGCTTTAGTTAATGCAGTTGTACACAGAAATTATAGTATAATTGGTTCTAAAATTAGAATTTTAATGTTCTCAGATAGAATAGAATTTCATAGCCCTGGTAAACTTCCAAATACAGTAACTATTGATAAAATGAGAATAGGGGTGTCTTATTCTAGAAATCCTTTTTTAGTAAAATATATGGAAAATCTAAGATATATTGACCAATTGGGTAGAGGTATACCAATGATTATAAAAAGCATGAAAAATCTTGGTGCAAGAGAACCAGAATTAAAGGAAATAGGAGAAGAATTTATATTGACCATATATAGACCAGATTAAACAATATTTAGTGACAAGGAACCTGTCCGGGCAGGTTCCTTGTCCAAATTATATTAGGTAAGAAAATTTAACTTTAGTCTTGCATATTATAAATAGTAGTATAAATAAAAGGGGATGTTTAAAATGAAACTTTTAATGCTTCCTTTCAAATTGGTAGAATTTATATTAAAGTTTTCAGGAAGAATGATGGCTGTAATTCTAGGTCTAGTTTTTCTTGCAATAGGAATTGCACTAAGTTTAACTATTATTGGTGCGATTTTCGGTGTACCACTAGCTATAATAGGATTTTTGATGATAATAAGGGGATTTTTTTAAATCCCCTTACCCAATGCTTCTTTTAATGTATGCCAAGCCAGTACTGCACATTTAACCCTAGCAGGCATATTTGAAATATTTTGAAAGGCTATAGCGTCTTCTAATTTTTCCAATTCACTTTCATCAGTTATTTCTTTTTTAATCATCCCAATAAAGGTTTCCACTAACTCTAGAGCATCCTGAATTTTTAAACCCTTTATCAAATCAATCATTATTGATGTAGATGCTTGAGATATGGCACATCCGTGACCTGAGAATGAAGCATCAACTATTTTATTTCCATCAAGTTTAAGTGCTAGAGTTATATCATCTCCACAGCTTGGATTGTGTCCTCTTTCACTTATATCTGGATTTCCCATTTCTTTTTTGTTATGTCCACTTTTATTGTGCTCCATAATTAGCTGAGTATATATAGTACTAAGATCCATAGCCAAACCACTTCCTTACATTTTTTATTCCTTCTATAAACTCATCTATATCATTCTTTGTATTATACAAATAAAAGCTAATCCTTGTTGTAGCAGGTATATTTAGATAACGCATAAGTGGTTGTGCACAGTGATGTCCAGCCCTTACAGCTATTCCATAGGAATCTAGGATTGTAGATATATCATGGGGATGGATATCCTCCATAGTAAAGGAGATAATTCCACCTTTATTTTCTACATTTTTAGGACCTTGAATATTTAAATAGGGAAGAGCTAGCATTTTTTCTAGGGCATATTCAGTTAACATCTTTTCATGCTCATGAATATTATCTATTCCTATGTTTTCCAAATATTCTATAGCTGCTCTAAAACCTACAGCCCCTTCCACATTTTGTGTACCACCTTCAAATTTATAAGGAATTGGGGCAAAAGTAGCTTCTTGTTCATATACATATTCAATCATATCTCCGCCCAAAAGAAATGGAGGCATCTTATCAAGTAAGTCTTTTTTCCCATACAATACACCTATGCCCATTGGTCCAAGCATCTTATGTGCAGAAAAAACAAAGAAATCTGCATCAAGTTCTTGTAAATCAACCTTCATATGGGGTGCACTTTGAGCTCCATCTATCAATACAACTGCGCCCATCTTGTGGGCATGGTCTATTATCTCTTCGATAGGATAGATAGTACCTAAGACATTGGACATTTGAGCCAAACTTACAAGCTTAGTTTTCTTTGTAATTTTAGACTTATATTCTTCTTCCGTAATTCTTCCTTCTTCATTAAGATACATATATTTTAAAATAGCCTTATTTTCCTTAGCTATTCTTTGCCAAGGAAGTATATTGCTATGATGCTCAGATATTGCAATTACTATTTCATCATTTTCATGTATAAATTCTCTACCGTAGGTATTTGCTACTAGATTGATTGATTCTGTTGTATTTTTAGTAAAGATTATTTCGTCGACTGATTCAGCATTTATAAATTCTTTAACTTTCTCTTTAGCCAAATCATATTGGGCCGTTGCCTTTATACTAAGTTGATGAGCTCCTCTATGGGGATTACCATGAGATTTTTCATTATAATCCTTAAGAGCATTTATAACCTGAATAGGTTTTTGTGTCGTTGCTCCATTGTCCAAATATACTAATCTGTGATTATTAATCTTTTGATTTAATATAGGAAAATCCTTTTTTATTTCTTCTGGATTTAATCTATGCATCAGTTAGCCTCCTACTAATTTCAGAGTTAATAATATCCTGTAATTCTTCTAAAGGTATTTTATCAATTATAGGTCTAAATGCAGCTTCAATAATAAGCTTTTTAGATTCTCTTTCACTTAAACCTCTGCTCATTAAATAGAACAATTTATTCTTATCTATTTGACCAGCACTAGCAGCATGTTCTCCTTGTACATCATCTTCATCACATAATAGGGCAGGGATAGAATCTGACTTTACAGTGGGGTCTAGAAGTATTACATATTCCTCTTCAACACCACTTGCACGTTTTGCACCCCTCTTAAAATCAAGGTTACCTCTAAATACTTTTCGAGCACTTTCCATAAGAACACCACGGGTCTCAATATTGCTTATACTTCTTGAACCCTTATGAATCATGGAGTAACCCAAATCCAATTTACGCGAACCATCGCCTAAATAAATAGAACTAAGGTTGGATTCACTTGCTTCATCCTCTAAATATGTGGAGAAATTTGAACCGCTTATGGATGCACCTAATTCTACTGAAATCCAATTTACCTTTCCATTGGATTCAACTAAAGCAACATTAGTATCAAAGTTTGTAGAAACATCATTGATCCTCTGTATTTTAATAATATTTATAATTGAGTTTTCCTTTGCTATAACCTTGGTAATTCCATTGTGAAATCCGTCCAATCCACTGGTAGTGGTATAATCAAAAACTATAGTTGCTTCACTGCCTTCATTAGCTATGATAATATTTTTATCTATTACAATTGGATTTTCATTATCCATATTAAAGTTGACTTTTATTGGACCATCTATTTTTATGTTTTTAGGTATATTGAGATAAATTCCACTATTAAATGATTTTTCTACAAAGGTAGTAAATTTATCACCTAAACCTCTATAATCTTTTATATCAATATAATCTATTAATAAATTGCTTTCTTTATCTATTTTATTTAAAATTACCCCTAATGATAATTCTTCATTTATTTCTATATAATCTTTTTTATAATCACCTGCAGTAGGAAATTCGAAGTCTTCAAGTTTAATCCTCTTCCAAAGCATTTTATCTCTCCTAACCTATAGAGCCTTCAAGCTCAATATTTATTAAATTGTTAAGTTCTACTGCATACTCTAGTGGAAGCTCTTTG
>JAPXKQ010000067.1:0-12364 GCA_033809995.1 Tissierellaceae bacterium | reverse complement strand
AAATTATTAACTCATCTCAAAACAATAGGAAAATGAATAATATATCTAATAAGAATTTTGAAGAAATACTTGAAAAAACAAAAAATAAAAATAATGAAATTAAATTTTCTAAACATGCTATTTCAAGGATAGATACAAGAAATATTCAATTAAGCGAAGATGAGTTGGAACAATTGAAAATTGGATTTAATAAAGCGGAAGAAAAAGGAATAAAGGATGCTTTAATATTTGTAGGAGATAAGGCTTTTATTGCTAGTATAAAGAATAAGACTATAATAACCACATTTAGCAAAGAACAATTAAAAAACAATGTATTTACTAATATAGATGGGGCAGTTATAGTATAACCGGACCTTTTAGGAGGTTATGTATATCTGACTGATAGAAGATATACAGCTGCCCAGTAAATGGGAGGTAATATTTATGATGAGATCAATGTATGCTGGGGTATCTGGCTTAAGAGCCCACCAGAACAAGATGGATGTTATAGGAAATAATATTGCTAATGTAAATACCATAGGATATAAAAGAGGTACTATGACTTTTCAGGAAGTATTTAGTCAAACTATAAGAGGTGCTAGTGCACCCCAAGGAGGTAGAGGTGGGACTAATCCACAACAAATTGGGTTAGGAGTGTCTATAGGTTCTATTAATACTATTCATAGTAAAGGGCCAGCACAAAGGACAGATAATCCAGAAGATTTAATGATAGATGGGGAAGGCTTCTTTGTAGTATCTGATGATACTAATTTTGAGAATAGATACTATACTAGAGCTGGAAACTTTACCTTGGATAGGGATGGAAACCTAGTTACTGCTGATGGATATAAGGTGTTAGGATATGTAGCCGACGAAGAAGGAAATATTACGTCAGAAGTTGGAGGAATTAGAATTAATAAATCTGAAACTAAAGCACCTACTGCAACTAGTAAAATTTGTTTCGAAGGAAATTTAGACTCTAGATTGGAAGAAAATGGTGTGCATAAAGCTGATACTGTTATAAAAGACAGTTTGGGAAATTCCTATATAATTACTTTCAAATTTAAGAAGCTAACAAATTCTCAAGTAGGTAACACTTGGGAACTTACTGTAGATAGAATTACTGAACAAGCAACAGGAAACTATATAGAAAATCCAAGTGTAATCCCAGAAGGAAATTCTTTAGAATTAGAATTTGATTCTACTGGAAAATTAGTTAGAATTGGGGAAAATTCTTTAGAAGGAGAAGATGCAGGAGAATTTAAAGTATTGTTAACAGGATTAAGTGATATTAAATTTGATAGTAACAAGGAAAAAAATACAATAGATCCTGTTAGCCCATCAGGAACTTTTGAAAATATAACTTTATTTGATTCAGAAGATAATGATAGTTATAGGCTACTTACCCAACATGCTAACGATATGGATGCAAAACCTTATGCAAAGGATGGTAACTCTTCAGGAAAGCTAGAAGGGTATTCCATCGATGATACAGGAATTGTATTAGGGGTTTTTACTAATGGGGAGAGGAAAGCATTAGGGCAAATTATGTTAGCTAAATTTGATAATCCAATGGGACTTCAAAAGATGGGGAACAACTTTTTTGTAGATACAAGAAACTCTGGGGAACCTCAATTTGGAAAGGCTGGTACTAGTGGATATGGACCTATAGCATCGGGTACATTAGAGATGTCTAATGTAGATTTATCCATGGAGTTTACTGAAATGATAACTACCCAAAGGGGTTTCCAAGCTAATTCTAGAATTATAACTACATCCGATGAGATGTTACAAGAACTAGTCAATATGAAAAGATAATTAACAAAGGGTAGGTAGCTCTACCTACCCTACCTTAAAAGGTGGGATATTATGATTAAAGTGAAAAGGCTAAATGGAAAAGAATTTGTAGTAAATAGTGATTTAATACTATATGTTGAAGAAACCCCTGATACGGTAATCACCCTTACTACTGGTCAAAAAATAGTAGTAGCAGAAACGGTGGATGAAATAATAGATAAAGTTATAGACTTTAAATCTAAATCTATAGAATATAAAAGAATAGTTGATGAGAAAGAGGTGTAGCAATTGGATATATCAACAATTATTGGTCTCATTTTGGGACTAGCATTTGTTATAGGGGGAATAGTCACATCTGGGGATATAAGTTCCTATTTTGATCTACCTTCAATAATCATCGTATTAGGAGGGACTATAGCTTCAACTTTAGCTAGTTTTCCATTGGAAAATTTTTTCAATACATTTAAAATTATAAAAAAAGCATTTGTACGTGATGAAATTTCCCCAGATAATGTAATAGAAGAAATCATAAACTTGGCTAATGTGGCAAGAAAAGAAGGATTGCTATCCTTAGAGGAGTATGCAGAAAATTTAGATGATGATTTCTTGCAGAAGGGAATAATGTTAATAGTTGATGGCACTGATCCTGAATTGGTTAGAAACATATTAGAAACTGAGTTAGTATTTTTAGAAGAGAGACATACTGAAGGGCAGAGTATTTTTGAAACAATGGGTACATATTCACCTGCATTTGGTATGTTGGGAACATTAATTGGATTAATAAATATGTTACGACATTTGGATGATCCTAGCACTATAGGTCCAAATATGTCTGTTGCGCTAGTGACTACTTTTTATGGTTCCATGTTAGCTAATGTGGTTTTTTTACCAATGGCTCAAAAACTAAAAATTAGAAGTAAATCAGAAATATTGGTTAAGGAACTAATGGTAGAAGGACTACTATCTATACAAGCAGGAGAAAATCCTAGAATCATCGAGGAAAAGCTTAAGACATTTATACCTCCTGAAATGAGAAGAGATTATAGGAAACAGCTGGAGAGAGAGGGAATATAATGAGAAGGCGAAGACGAAAAGATGAACAGAATAATACTGGTAACTGGCTTACAACTTATAGTGATATGGTAACCTTGTTACTAACTTTCTTTGTACTTCTGTTTTCTTTTTCTGAAATCGATGCACAAAAATTTAGAAGCATAATGAGTAGCTTTCAAGGTGGTGCAGGAGTGTTAGAAGGAGGTACAAGCTTAAATTTAGATGAAAATCTTGGGTCTACAGAAGGATTATTGGAGGAAGATTTAGAAAAACTAAAGGATATTTTAGAAGAATATGCAGAGAGCATAGGGCTTGGAGAAGAAATTATCCTTTCTGTAGAAGAAAGGGGTCTTGTTGTACGTTTTATGGATAGTGTGCTTTTCGATTCAGGAAAGGCAGACTTAAAACCTGAGTCCAAGGAGATTTTAAAAAGTGTAGCTGAGATATTAAATAGAGATGAATTTAAAGATAAATTTATTAAAGTTGAAGGACATACGGATACAGATCCTATACTCTATTCTAAAAAATATCCAACAAATTGGGAACTATCTGTAATTAGGGCTACTAATGTATTAAGATATCTTGTGGAAGAAGAAAATATTGAAGGAAATAGGATTTCTTCTTCAGGATATAGCTATTATAGACCTATAGCTCCTAATGATACTAGGGAAAATAAGGCTAAAAATAGGAGAGTAGATATAGTTATTTTAAGATCTTCTTTTGAAGAAATTGAGCCATAGCAAGGGAAATGGAGTGATAATATGAATAATAGAAATGCAATATTGGTTATTATTCTAGTGTTGGTAGTTGTGTTAGCAATTGTTGGTATTGTGTTGGGTATTGCTTTTTATAGAAATAATAATGCTGACAATTCTAACAAAAAACATTCTGAAACATTTAATTTAACTTTACAGGATATGTATTGCAATATAAAAGATAGTAAAAAAATAGTAAGGGTAAAAGTAACTATAGAAACAAATAATAAAAACACCCTAGAACTACTGGAGAACAAACAATTTTTAATAAGAGATGATATAAATAAAATTATTAGAAGTAAAACAGAAGAAGAGTTGCAAGGGGATGAGGGACAAATTAAGTTGCAAAAAGAGATAAAAGAGAGTTTAATAAAGCTATTTGACGACGTAGCCATAACCAATGTATACTTTGATGATCTAATTATTCAGTAAGGAGAGGGTGAAGGCCATTGTCCGAAGTATTATCACAGAGTGAAATTGATGCACTACTTCAGGCATTAAGTTCTGGAGAAGTTGATGTTAAGGAAATTCAAGAGGTAGAGAGTTCAACTAAGGTAAAAAAATACGATTTTAGAAATCCACAAAAAATTGCAAAAGACCAATTGAGGACATTGGAAATAATCCATGAAAACTTTGGTAGATTGTTTCAAACCTTTTTATCTGGTTACTTGAGAGCACCAGTAAAAATATCTATCTTAACTGTGGATCAATTTGCCTATAGTGAATTTAGTAATGCAATATCTAATCCTGCTTTTTTAAGCATTATAGATTTTAATCCATTAAATGGGCAAATATTAATGGATATATCAACAAATGTAGTTTATGCTATATTAGATAGACTTTTAGGCGGAGATGGTACTGAAAAACAAGAGGTTAGAGCTTTTACTGAAATAGAATTATCGTTGCTGGATAATATGATGGTAAAAGTAATGCCTTTAATCCAAGAAGCTTGGAGTAATGTACTTCAATTGAATCCCAAGCTGGATAAAATTGAAGTCAATCCACAATTTGCTCAAATAGTGCCTCCTAATGAGACAATAGCCCTTGTAACTATGAATATTGAAGTGGGCTCTACTGAGGGAATGTTAAATATTTGTGTACCTCATTTAGTTATAGAGCCTATATTGGACAAATTAAGTACTAAATACTGGTTTTCTACAGCACAGAAAGATTTATCTGAAAAAGAGATGCAAGTTATAAGGCAAAGGATGTTGGATACAAGAGTACCTGTTAAAGTTGAACTAGGTTCTACAAGGGTAAGAATACAGGATGTTTTAGATTTACAAAAAGGAGATGTAATAAAACTTGACAGAGGAATTGATGATATGGCTAAGGTTAGAATTGGTTCTCAGGTAAAATTTTTAGGGGATATTGGTGTATCTAGAAACAAGATGGCAATTAAAATAGTAAAGGTTGTAAAGGATGGTGATGAAGATGACTAAAGATATGCTTTCCCAAGAAGAGATAGATTCCTTATTAAAGGGAACTGAAAATACAAATACAGAACATGATGAAGATGATATAGTAACAGATATAGAAAAAGATACTATAGGTGAAATAGGCAATATTAGTATGGGAACCGCTGCGACTACTTTATCTACTTTATTAAATAGAAAGGTTATAATAACTACTCCAAAGGTTACAGTGACTACTGCTGGAGAATTATCCTATGAGTATCCAATTCCTTTTGTTGCAGTAGATGTTAGATATAAAGAGGGATTTGAAGGTTCTAATGTACTTATAATAAATGTAGACGATGTGAAAATAATAACTGATATAATGCTAGGTAACGAAGAGATTGATACAGATAGAGAACTAACAGAATTGGATTTAAGTGCTATATCGGAAGTAATGAATCAAATGATGGGTTCAGCTTGTACATCTTTATCGGAGATATTTCAGAAGAAAATAGATATTGAACCACCAAAATCTTATGAGATTACATTTGAAGAAGGTAGGGAAACATTAGATGTATTAAAAAGTCCAGATCCAATAATAAAAGTATCTTTTAAAATGGTGGTTGAAGATTTAATAGATAGTGAATTCATGCAGTTAATACCTTTAAAATTTGGACAAGATATGGTAGAAAATTTGTTAGGGGAATCCTATAAAAGTGAAGAATTGAAAACTGATAATTTTGATAACTATTCTGGCGATACTGGTGGAGCACCCAATGATATTGTGCAAGATAAAACTATTGATAGTCATGAGATACCATCAAAGGGTATATCTATAAATGATAAACAAATAAGTAGTATTGAAAAAGAGCCTGTAGTCATTAAAAAACCAGAATTTAAAACCTTTGACACTACTGCAGATGTTGGTTATAATGAATCTATTGATTTGGTTAGTGACATACCCGTTGAAATTACTGCCGAGCTAGGAAGGACAACTAAAAAAATTGGTGAAATTTTAGAATATGGACCTGGAACTGTAATAGAATTGGACAAGTTAGTTGGAGAGCCTTTAAATATCTATGCAAATGGAAAATATATTGCAAAAGGTGAGGTTGTAGTGATTGATGATAACTTTGGTATTAGAATAACTGATATTGACAATTCCTATGGTAAGTAATAGGTAATTATATTTTAAGGGAGGAATTAATATGTCAAAAGGAATATTAATAGTGGATGATGCTTCTTTTATGCGAATGATGATAAAAGATATTCTAACGAAAAATGGATTTGAGGTAGTGGGAGAGGCAGAAAATGGAGTAAAAGCTATAGAAAAGTACAAAGAATTAAATCCAGAACTGGTTATTATGGATATTACAATGCCAGAGATGGATGGGATTCAAGCAGTAAGAGAAATAAAAAATATAGACAAAGATGCAAAAATAGTAATGTGTTCTGCAATGGGTCAACAGGCTATGGTTATAGAAGCTATACAAGCAGGAGCCAAAGATTTTATAGTTAAGCCTTTCCAAGCAGATAGAGTTATAGAAGCGGTAAAAAAGGTCTTGAGCTAAGAATGAATAGGGAAAGACTAATAGGTAAGATATTTATAATTATATCTATTATAATGCTGTTGGTATGTAATATAGTATATGCTGAAGATGTGGACTATAATATAGGCAAATCTATATTTAAGATGCTATTTTCTACTATAGCATTCATATTGGTTATTATATTAGCAATTTATGGTACTAGATTTATAGCAAAAAATTCAAAAAAATTTGTAAATAGCAAATACATGAGAATTGTAGATATACTTAATTTAGACGTTAATACGAAGATAGCAATGGTGGAGATAAATAATTATCTATATGTATTTGCTATTAACAACAACACCATTATAATGATAGATAAGTTTCCAAAGGAAAATTTGATAATAAAAGCTGATGGAGATTTTGATGAACAATTAAAAAAATATAAACAAAAATATGCCTATGATAATGAATTTTTAGATAAACTTAAGCAAAAATTTAGCAAACCATTTAAGAAAGTTAATAATTCAATTGATAAGGAAGACAGAAATGATGAAAAAAAGCATTAAAATTCTTTTAATTGTAATTATATTAATAAATTTAACTACTGGAATTGCATATGCCCAACCAGAAGCATCCTTGTTTGGGAAAAGTATAAAAATAGAAGATAGCAAAGATCCACAAGATTATGTATTTTCGCTCCAACTATTATTTGTATTAACTGTACTTACTTTAGCTCCTTCTATATTGATTATGATGACGAGTTTTACTCGTATTATAATTGTGTTATCCTTTATTAGAAATGCACTAGGCCTTCAACAAACACCTCCTAATCAAGTAATAATAGGTTTAGCCTTATTTTTAACTTTCTTTATAATGGCCCCAGTTGCAACTCATATAAACGAAGAAGCTATTCAGCCTTTTCTTAAAGAGGAAATAAATCAAGAAGTAGCTTTTGAGAGAGCAATGGAGCCAGTTCGAAAATTTATGTTTAGACAAACTAGAGATAAGGACTTAGGCCTATTTTTAAATATGAAAAATATGGAGGGAGTAACAAATTTAGATGATATACCTAATCATGTTTTAATTCCAGCATTTATTATAAGTGAACTGAAGACTGCATTTCAAATTGGGTTTGTAATCTATATTCCTTTTTTAGTTATAGACATGGTTGTATCCAGTACTCTTATGTCAATGGGTATGATGATGTTGCCACCTGTAATAATATCATTGCCTTTTAAGATATTATTATTTGTTTTAGTAGATGGTTGGAATTTAATAGTTAAGTCTTTAGTTTTAGGCTTTAGATAGAGGTGATGAAATGGATCATGGTGATGTTTTGAAATTGGCTCAAGAAGCTGTTAGGACAATATTAGCAATATCTGCTCCTATGCTAGTAGTCAGTTTAGTTGTAGGACTGATTGTGAGTATAATACAAGCAGTAACTCAAATTCAAGAGGCAACATTAGCTTTTGTACCTAAAATTGTTGCTGTTTTATTATCTTTAATCATATTTGGGCCTTGGATTTTAAAGGTGGTTACACAATTTACAACAGATTTATTAAACAATATAAATCTTTACATACAATGATAGGTGTTTGATATTATGAATACATTTGAGCTACTATTTAACAAATACGAGCTATTTTTATTAGTACTAATTAGAACATCTGGGATATTTTTAATATCACCTTTTTTTAGTTCCCAGAATGTTCCTAATACAATGAAGGTTGGATTTTCACTTATATTAATGAACCAGTTAATGGTAAGGTACTATTAACAAAAGTAGCAAATGCAGATAAGAAAATAAAAGCTGTAACAGCTGATACTGATGAAGTATTAAAAGTAACTGCAGAATCAGAATATACAATTTGGGTTAAATCAGCTTCAAGTATTTCAGAAACTTGGAATAAAAAAGTTAACCCATTAAAAGTTTCAGATTTAAGTTTAGCAGTAGCTACAGATGTAGATAAAGCTGCTAAAGAAGTAGAAGTACAAGTAAGAGATAAAGATGGTAAAGTAGTAGAAACAGTTAAATTCTATACAATAGATTTAAGAGCAGCTAATTTAACATCACCAATTGTAGTAACTGGTACAGATGCAAAAGCGGCAACAAAATCATCAGGAACGATAACATTTGGTTCTCCAGCTGATGATGATACAGTAACAGTTGCAGGAAATAAATTCACTTATCATGGAACTACTACAGGTGCAACATACTTCAAAGATGCTAATGAATTAACTGCTTTAATTAATGCTTTATCAAATGTAGAAGCAGTAAATGCTTCAGGAACTATTACAGTTACAGCAAAAGAGGCTGGAGTAGCTGGCAACGCAATTACTTTAGCGAACACAGGTTCAGCACTTACAGTATCAGGTACAAACTTAACAGGTGGAGCAGATGCCATTGAAAGAGTAGCTCCAAAATTAACTTTAACATTCACAGGTGCAGACCTTAAAGAAGGAACATTCACAATTTCAATGGTAATAGGTGGAGTAAACTACGCTGGATTGGAAGCTAAAGTTACTTCAGCAACAACAGTAGAAGTAACAGGATTCCCTGAAACAGTAACAGTTGGAACTACTTTAAAAACACCAAATACTGTATCTTCAATAGTAGGATTAGAAACAGTAAACGGTGAAGCAGCAATAGTTTCATCACCAATAACATTACCATAATTGAATTAAAGCAAGCTCAGGGGAGCAACCCTCCCCCTCGCAAAGGTACCGGGTACCACCCGACTTTTGTCGAAACTTGCACAAAGCAAGCTCAGGGGAGCAACCCTCCCCCTCGCAAAGGTACCGGGTACCGCCCGACTTTTGTCGAAACTTGCGATAATGTAAAAAATGAACACCTCACAGGTAGAAATACTTGTGAGGTGTTTTTATTTGGCACAAAATTAGTATTTAGTGACTTATTTATGGATTTGAAATCTTGAATAGTTTTTTATATTGAATGGGGGAGTAAATTAATGGCATAATAGTAGTAACAAGATTAAAAGGGTGGATGAAAAAATGCCAACATTAAGTATGTTTTATGGAATAATAATTAGGATGTATTGTGCTCCTGAAGAACATAACCCGCCTCATTTTCATGCGTATTATGCTGAGCATAAGGCTATTATAGATATTAATACTTGCGAATTGACAGAGGGATATCTACCAAGAAAATAGCTTAAGCTTGTATTAGTATTAGCATGGGCAGAATTGAAACAGGAAGAACTTAAAGCAAATTGGGGATTAGCCATGAATGGTGAACTACCTTTTAGAATCGATCCATTAAAGTAGGAGGTGGAAAGATGTATTTAGCAGTTATTGATGTCAAGCCATTAGAAGATTATCAATTAGCATTAACTTTCGAAAATGGCGAAAAAAGAATATTTGATATGAAACCATATTTAGACAAAGGTATTTATAAAGAATTAAGGGATGAAAGCAAATTTAAAACTGTAAGGGTATCATTTGATAGCATCGAATGGTGCAATCAAGCTGATATAGACCCTGAGTTCTTATATGAAAAAAGTGTTGAATACATTTTACAGTAAGGTACCGGGTACCACCCGACTTTTGTCGAAACTTGCTAACGAGATAAAGAAGGACCCCAATGGAGAAATCCAAAGGGGTTCTTTTTAACTTATTGCAAAGAAAATAATATTCTAACCTATTAAATAGGTAAATGATAAAATAGAGAAAACTGATCTTAGGATTGGTTCTCTTTTTTTTATTTATTTTTTCATTTTGTGATATAATATGGTAAAGGAAAAAATGTGAAGTTGCTAAACCTAGAGATTTATTTAGTAAAAAACAATAATTAGAAATGAGGTATTTAGACTTGCAAGAAAAGTATCTACTAAAATGTGTAGAGTGTGGTGTGGATTTTTTCACAGAAGGGGAAAAGGAGTTTTATAAAAGAAAAGGTCTTTATATGCCTAAACGATGTAAAGAATGTAGAACTAAAAGAAAGCAAGCATACGAAGAAAGGCAAAGACATAAAGAGATAAGTGTATATTTAGCTAAACTACCTTTTAGAGAAGTAGATAAGAAAGAACTCTCATTACTAGAAGCAGATTTAGCTCTATTTATTATAGGTAATGGTTTTGATTTAATGCATAAAGTTCCATCAAGTTACTATGATTTTAGAGATAGTTTAGGTAAAAACAACAATATTCGGTTTACTTTAGAAACTTTTGTACAAGCAGATAATTTATGGGGAGATTTTGAAAGTAACCTGGCTTATTTAAATCGTGAAAGTATGCTTGGTACAATTGATATGTGGTTTGATAGTTTTGATGTTTTAGATGAATATGATGAAGATTTTTCAACAGCTGATTATTTTGTAGCTCAAGAGGCTGCTACAGATCCTATTTATGTCTTAATGTATGAACTACCGAAAAGGTTTAGAAAATGGATTGAATCTTTGAAATACAATGGACAAATTAAACCCTTATTAGAAGCTATAAATAAAGATGCAAGATATATCAATTTTAATTACACAGAATTTTTAGAATTAATCTATGGAATTAATAAAGAAAATATATTATATATTCATGGTGATAGAAGAAATAAAAATGAACAATTAGTATTAGGTCATGGACATGATGTGGATATTATTTATGAACAATGGTACCAATCTAATAAAGACAGAAAAGAATATCAACCAAGAATAAATAAAGGCAAAGTAAAATATGATAAAAATGATGATCCTGTATATCTAGGTTATTTTCTAAAAGATGATACTATGGGAAATTGGAAAAACCAAATCAGATATGATGCTATCAATAATATGGTATATACTATTGAAAGCTACTATAAAGACTCTGAGAAAAAAACCCAAAAAGTTTTGGATAAAAATAAAGAGTATTTTAAATCCTTATATAATATAAAAAACATAGTAGTAATAGGCCACTCTTTATCAGATGTAGATATTGTTTATGATATTCTAAAAGTACCCTAAATTCTAATTGAAAATTCCTCTAGAGGAAATATATAATAACCCTATGACAATTCATAGGGAGGCTAGGGGATGATAAGTTTAATGGATAAACAAAAGATAATAATAGATGGGTTTTTAGGAGGAAAATCTCAATGGGCAATCCATAGAGAGACTGGATTTGATAGAAAGACAATTAGAAAATATATTAGAGAGTATGAAGAAAAGAGAGTTATGCTATTGGAGGGAGAAGGGGATAAACTAATTTTAACTAAAGAGATTGTAGAACCACCAAGATACGATGCAAGTAATAGGACAAATATTAAGCTAACAGAAGAAATAATGGATAGAATAGATTTTTACCTAGAGGAAAATGAAAAAAAGATACAAGCAGGAAAAAGTAAACAGCAAAAGAAAAGGATAGATATTCATGAATGCCTTGAAGAAGAAGGCTACGACATAAGTTATTCAACTGTATGTAACTATATAAAGAATAAATTAGATGAGAAAAAGGAGGCATATATAAGGCAAGAATATGATCTAGGAGATGTAAGTGAATTTGATTGGGGACATGTTAAACTAGAAATAGGCGGAGAATCTAAAACAATACAGATGGCTGTAATGACAACAGCAAAAGGAAATTACAGATTTGCATATCTTTATCAAAATCAGAAAATGGAAAGCTTTCTAGATTCTCATGTTAGATTTTTTAACCATGTAGGAGGGGTTCATAAGGAAATAGTATATGACAATATGAAAGTTGCAGTAGCAAGGTTTGTAAGTAAAACAGAAAAAGCACCTACAGAAGATCTTTTAAAATTATCTATGTATTATGGTTTTAAATATAGATTCTGTAATGCCAGACGTGGAAATGAAAAGGGCCATGTGGAAAGATCTGTAGAATACGTAAGGAGGAAAGTATTT
>JAPXKQ010000066.1:0-12398 GCA_033809995.1 Tissierellaceae bacterium | reverse complement strand
TTACATAAGTATTTATGGCAGGTTCTGTCAAGGGATGTTTTTCCCCTTGACGGGTTCTGACAGAAATTCTATAATCACAAAGGCAAAATAAATTAATTTATCTCTTGACTTTTAATAGCTGGTCTTACTGAATAAACGTATTTTATTAACTACATTTCTCTTTATCTCTATTTGATTTCCATTCTTTATACCAATCAGTTTGAACAACCAATGAAAAGACAATTATTGCTAATAATATTAAAGTAATAGGACTAGTGAAAAAACCACCAATCATTCTTGGTATACTACCAGCTGATATTACCGCTCTTCTATAATTTGTTTCTATTAAATTAGCTAATATTATTCCAAGAACACATGGGCCTACAGGATAATCAAATTCTTTCAAGAAATATCCTAATACCCCAAATCCAACCATCCAGATTATATCATGAACACTATTATTAACAGCATAACAACCAACTACTGATAGTATAATAATAATTGGCATTAATCTTCCTTTTGGTATTTCTACTAATTTAGTAAATACCTTAACGCCTGTAAGTCCAAATATCAATAGAAACACAACTGAAATTAATAATTGCATCACTATTAAGTAAAACAAGTGTGGTGATTCAACCATTAGCATTGGACCTGGGCGTAATCCATGAATTACCAGAGCACCTAAAATTACAGCTGTTACAGCATCCCCAGGTATACCCATAGTTAACATTGGTATATATGCTCCACCTATAGCTGCATTGTTTGCTGTTTCTGGAGCTATGAGTCCTTCCACTGCACCTTCTCCGAATGGCACCTTAGGATTCTTCACAGTTCTACTAGCTTGATCATAAGACATTAATGCTGCTATATCACCACCAGCCCCTGGCAATGCTCCTACTATTACACCAATTACACTCGAGCGTAATATTAATGGTAATTGATTTTTTACAGCTGAAAAGGTAGGCACTACCCTGTCTATTTTTTGTTTAACAGCTTCAACATCTATATGTTTAATTTGAGTTAATGCTTCTGATACACCAAATAAGCCAAGCATTGCTGTAACATAGTCAACACCTGAAAGCAAATAGGTATTCCCATAAGTAAACCTAGGTACTGCACTTATTGGATCTAAGCCTACAGTTCCTAAAAAAACACCTATAGCAGCTGTAACTAATCCTCTAGATAATGATTTTGCACTTAAGCTTCCTACTAGCATCATTCCCATGAACGCCAACATCAAAAAATCCCTAGGTGCAAACTTTAATGCTATTTTTGAAACTGCTGGTGCAAATAATGCTAGAGCTACAATTCCTAAAAACTCACCTATTACAGATGCTATCGTTGCAATACCAATTGCTTCACCCGCTAACCCCTTTTTAGCTAATGGATACCCATCAAAACTAGTGGCAACTGCTGCAGGTGCTCCTGGTATATTAAGTAAGATTGCAGATCTTGAACCTCCATATACTGCCCCAGTAAAAACTCCATTCATTAATGCTAAAGCATTATTAGTATCCCAACCAAATGTAAACGATACTAACAATGAAACTGCCATGGTGCCAGATAATCCTGGTATAGCACCTACATAGATGCCTGCAAATACACCTGCTGCAACTAAAAATATTTGAAATGGCTCCTGAAATGGCAGCAATAAATATAATAAACCATCCATAATGTCCCTCCTTAAGGCAAGATAACTTTAAATACTGTTTGGAAAACTATTAATATAAAAACCATCAATATTGCAGTGTATATTACATTCTTTACTATTTGCCCACGCATTAAGTATGTCATTGAGGCAATTAAAAATAATATAGTTGATATTACAAAACCAAGTCCTAAGATTAATAGTAGACAATATATTAATGTAAAAACAAACATCACTAATATATCTTTAGGAAAGATATATTGAACTGCAGATATAAATTGTTCCTTACGGTCAATACTCTCATTTTCTGAGCCTGTTTTTCTATCTTCTAATAAAATAATTTTTAATGTAAATATCAACATAATACTACTTAAAAACAATGGTAATGCACCAGCTGACGAAGAAGTTGGATCACTCTTGAATAATCTAATTGATTCTATAAGTGCTAAGATACTAAAAATTAGAATTATAAATGAGAATGCTTTTTCGCCTGGCTTTATTTTATTAGTCATATTCTCACCTCTCTATAAATGATATTAGCGTTAATCATAATTTATAACGCTTTACCCACTGAGTTTCAGGCAGTAATTCTTACCTGCCACTCAAAAATATGATCATTTTCAATAAGGGTTTTGCCTCTCTATAAGGAGGCGAAGCCCTTGTATAAACATCAATAATCTTTGATCTCACTTTTACTAAACAAGTAATTGATTAAATTGAATTTTATACTCAAATTTATTACTTATGATTATCTCTAATGATATTGCAGAGATATACCATGATGATAACTCTTTCTTAAGCTATTTTATTCCTAATTCCTCTGGTGATTTATCTATTGCACCACTCTTATAGAATGCATCTGCTGTAGCTTTTTGCCAATTTGATAAATATTCTTTGGCTTCTTCACCTGTTAAACCCAAAGGAGTTACATAAAATCTATCAAGTACTTCTTGATACTCTTCCTCTTCAAATGCTTTTAAAAAAGCTTCGCTTAATACATCAATAGCTTCTTGTGGAGTACCATCTTTTACAAATATACCATAAAATGGGCCCCATGGAAGATACTGTTCAAAATCCGGATATTCTTCTGTAACTATTGGAACACCTTGTAATACATCGAGTTCTTCTAATGACATTAAAGTTAAGAATTTTATGTCTCCAGCTTGATATGATTGTATAGCTGATTGGACCTTAGCAACTGTGAAATCTACATGACCGCCTAAAACTGCTGATAATGCTGATGCATCACTATCAAATGGTACTTGTTTAAATTCAGCACCAGTTACTGCATTGATAAATGAACTTACTGACCAAGGCATACCACCTGTACCAGTACTAGAAATGCTAATCTCACCTGGATTTGCTAGTGCATCATCTATTAGTTCAGTAAATGAATTATACTTTGAGTCTTTATCTACTATAACCCCAACTTTTTCATCACCAATTAGGATGACTGGCTCAAAATCATTATATGTTAAATTGGATATTTCTAGCATAGTATATAATTGTGGATTTTCTGCTCCCATAAGAAGTGTATATCCATCCGCCTCTTGATCGTATACATATTGAGTACCTATAGCACCAGTTCCACCTGGTTTGTTTTGAATAACTATACTTTTCCCCAAAATAGGTTCTGTTATATTTGCCAAAGGTCTCATTAAAGAGTCAGTACCTCCACCCGCACCCCATTGAACAACTCCTGTGATATCACGTTCTGGAAATGTTGTTTTTGCTGGTGCTTCAGCTGGTGCCTCTGCTTGTTCAGATGGTTCAGTTGGAGCTTTTGTTTCTGTTGTACCATTACTGCAACCAACTAACATTGTAATAGTTAAACTTAAAATTAGAAATAATGATAATAATTTTTTCATAGTATCCTCCTTAAATTTAAATATACTTTTACAACCCCTCTATTGTTTATAGAGTACTTATAAATTATTTAGAAATTAATCACCTTCCTTTGTTAGTTTTTATATCTAGATAAATATCAAATTAAGACCATATTTTTATTTGTCAAGCAATTCCTTTTTTACTAAGTCTACAGGCATATCCATACCAGTCCAAATTTTAAATGCTATAGCTCCTTGCCATATCAACATCATTAAACCATTCATATGTTTTACTCCTGCTTTTTCTGCTATTTTTAATAGCTTAGTTTGTTCAGGTTCGTAAATGATATCGGAAACGAATATATCCTTTGGTAATTGGTCTGCTGATGAAATTATAGTTTGATCAATCGTTGTTTTCATACCTATGCATGTACAGTTAACCAATACTGCTGCGTCTTGGATTTCTTCTACTAATTTAGCTTCATCCATAACTTCTACTCTACCTTGACAAGTTGGAATATTCTTGTTTATATTATCAGTAATCATCTTAGCTTTTTCTAGTGTTCTATTGAATATAACAATTTCTCCAGCCCCATCATAAGCTAATTGAGTAGCTACAGCTTTTGCAGCTCCGCCTGCACCTGCAACAACTATTTTTTTGCCTTTAAAATCTACTCCATTTTCCTCTAATGCTTTTACAAAACCTTTACCATCAGTATTATATCCTGTTACTTTACCTTCTTCATCAATTTTTATTGTATTTACTGATCCTATAATTTTAGCTTCTGGCGAAATGTCATCTAAGTATTCTATTATCTTTGTTTTATGAGGCATTGTTATATTTCCGCCCTTTGACCCTAGAACTTTTAAAGCTTCTAAAGTATCTTTTAATTTATCATCTTCTACTTCAAATGCCATATATACATGATCAAGACCTAGTGCTTCAAATGCAGTATTGTGTATAAGAGGAGATTTACTATGTTTTACTGGATATCCTAATATCCCCATAAATGTTGTTGTTCCTTTAATTCTATTAACCATTCATTTCTCCCTTTCTTTTACAAATCATGCTTTGCTAAATAATCCTTTGCACTTTGTAAACATCTACGTGCATGTTCTGCATTACCAAGAACTCCTACCCTTTTTAAATGTGGAAGTTCAATTGAAAACGTTATATCCTCTGGTAGATGCCTTATGATATCAGCTATAGGTATACCACCTTCACCTACATAAAGTCTTTCGTCTCTTCCTGTATGAATTAATTCTTCTTTTGTATCTGGTATTTCTGCTGGTCCATCGCATAGATGTGCGAAATGGAAATATTTTCTTGGAACTGTATCTAGTTCTTCATAGGGTACCCTTGAACGATTGAAGTGTAATGTATCTATCATAATGCCTGCGTTATCCTTATTTACAGTATTCAATACATCCATAGCACCTTTTAGGTCCTTTACACTTGCCCAAGTGACAAATTCAAGATCTACATTAAGTTCATATTTCTTTGCTATATCGCAAAGCTGTGCAAATTGCTCTATGTAGAAATTTCTATCATCAATCCATATACTGCTAAGAACGCTCTTTGCTCCTAATTCAGCTGCTACTTCCATTGCTGGTTCATACTGTTTAACATCTCTACCTTCTTCTATTTTTGCCAATTCAATATCATGGACCTTTAAGCCAGTTTCTTTAAGTGCAGTTTTTGTATCTTCAAGCATTTTCTTATTGTTTGCTAAATCATAGTTTGGCTCACCAGGTAATCCCATATAAATTGATCTTATACTAATATAATCATATCCAGCCTGAGCCGCTATATATGTCATTTCTGGTGGTGCACAACCTAAGACTGTAAGATGTGCTAATGAAAACTTATGTGCCATTATAACCCTCCTCATATGTCCTTAAATTATCAAAAGACTATTACTTGAAATTCTTTTATATTTTATTATTGACAGCGTTTGCACAAAATCAATTAATTGACTGCTTTAAATAGGGGGGCATAAAAGGGAGAATCCTCCCTTTTATACCTATTGCTTAACACTACTAATTACCTACTTGTATTGACATGTTTAGATTTTGTCGCTTCACCATAGATTAACTTGCCATTTACTACATTATCTTTTGGATTGTAAATATCATTTATATTCCAAATTCCTTCAGTAGGTACTGGTATATTTTCCATTGGAACGTCTATTAGATATGGTATGTTTGCATTGATTGCTTCTTCAAAAACACCTTTAAATTCCTCGGCAGATTTTATTCTAACGCCCTTTACCCCATAAGCTTGTGCAACTGCTGCCCAATCTGGATTATAAGGCTTTCCATCTGGAGTATGGAATTCTGTTCCAAATGTGTGTTGATAAGCTCCCTTAGTCAAACCTGCTATTGTGCCAAATGCATTATTATTCATAATAACCCATACCACTGGAATATTTTGCTCTACAGCAGTCGCTAATACTGATGGATTGGTTCCAAATCCACCATCCCCAATAAGTGTTATGACTTTCTTTTCAGGGGCTGCAAGCTTAGCTCCTAAAACTGCTGCTGAGCCAAATCCCATTGTTGCAAGTCCCCCTGGATGGAAGATAGTACTAGGCTTAGTTATATCAAATTGCTGACCTACTCCATTCTTATTCCAGCCAACATCTGTAAAGATAAGTCCATCCTCTGGAAATACTTCTCTTACATCTTTTAGTATCCTTTGTGGAGTCATTGGGTACCTTGAATCTTCAGATATTGCCCTGTTTGATTCTTTAAATTCTGCTTTATAATCAGCTATTTTCTTTCTTACATCTGGCCTATTGATTCCTTCAGCTTTTATTTCTTTTGCAGCTTCTAGTATTTGGGCTAAGGCTTGTTTTGGATCTGCTACTGCCCCAATTTCAACTGGGTAATTCCTGCTAATTTCTGCTGGATCCATATCTATTTGAATAAACTTGGATTTTTGGCTAAATGTTACCCCCTCATACCATGAGCTACAGTCTGCTTCTGCAAATCTAGTTCCTACTCCTAAGATTAAGTCTGCATTTTTGGTTATTTCATGTACAAAGTCTGTTCCCCAAAATCCTGTCATACCTACTAGTAGTGGATGTTTATCAGAAACTCCACCTTGACCCATTAATGATCTAGTCATAGGTATATCTAAGAATTCTGCAAGGGCCGCTAATTCTTCACTTGCTTCATGCCATACAACTTGTCCACCAAAATGGATTAAAGGTCTTTCAGCCTCGATTAATCTCTTAGCAATTTCTTTTGCTGTTTCCTTTGGCAATGCAGGTTTTACTGTAAAGTGAGAATCATGATATGTTCTTGCGAAATGACTTTCATCTACTTCTCTTGACCACATATCCATAGGAACTGATATTAATACAGGCCCTGGTCTACCCGATTCAGCAAGTCTGAATGCTTTATCTAGTATTTCTGGCATCGCCTCTGGATTATCAAGTCTCCAAGCTCTTTTTACAAATGGTCTATATATTTCATATTGTGAACCATCTGCATGCATATTTACCTCTTGATGAGGATGTTTTCCATAGTAATAACTAGGTACATCTCCAGCCAATACCACCATTGGTATAGCATCAAGCGCTGCATTTGCTACACCTGTAGTTGCATTTGTAATTCCTGGTCCTAAGTGAGTCATTAATACTGCTGCTTTTTTAGTTACTCTCGCATATCCATCAGCGGCTGTAGCAGCTATCTGTTCGTGTCGAACTGAAATGTATTTTAACTTTTTGCTTTTGCCAATAGCATCAAGAAATCCAATTACGGTATGTCCAGTTAATCCAAAGATGTATTCAACATTTCTTCTTTCTAGATAATCAACAATTTGATAAGACAGTAGTTTTTTCAATGACTTACCTCCTTTAATTCTTATTTTTCTAATTCAGGATCATAAAATTCGCCAAATAATTCTTCATCTGAAGGTCTGTCCTCTGGTATAGGCACAGATACCCAAGTAAAGTTCATATAATGTTTTAGGCCTACATTTTCAGAGGTAATATTTCCTCCCCAAGTACCGCAGCCTAATGATGAAGTCATTGGCATACCATTTGTAAATGAACCAGCATTTGCCCTTGAATTTGGTTGTCTAACCATAATTCTACTTACTGGAGCATTTAATGCATGTCTATGGATATGATCTTTATTGAAAGAGTAGATACCACATGAGTGACCCTTTCCACCAACTTCAAATATCTCTCTAACCATAGCAAGAGCTTCTTCAAAGTCACCGTATTTATATAGAGCTAAAAGCGTAGTTAACTTCTCATGAGAGAATAAATGCTCTTTGCCAATTCCATCTCCCATTACCATTATGAACTTTCTATCTTCAGGTATTTCAAAACCAGCTTTTCTTGCTAATTCAGGTGCTGCTATAGCTACTGTATCTGCCAATCTCTTTCCGTTCTCATCCCACATAACTTTTTTCAAAGCAGCTTTCTCTTCTTTATTTGCTAAATAGCCACCAACCTTTATTAATTCTTCTACCATATCATCAAAAATGCTTTCTTGAATGATAAGGTTACCATCAGCTGAACAACCAGAACCGAAGTCGGAAGTTTTACTTAACATAGTGTTCATTGCAGCTTCTTTTATATCTGCAGTTTCATCTATTACCATAGTTGAATTTCCTGCCCCTACGCCATAAGCTGGTGTACCTGCCTTGTAAGTACGTCTAACAACGTTTTGTCCACCAGTTGCCATTACCAGATCAGCTTCAGCTGCTAATGCCATTGACATAGCCTTATTAGGATTTCCCTTTAAACATTGTAAAATATCTGGGTTTACTCCTTCTTTTCTCAATGCTTCTCTCATCAACTCTACAGTTTTATAAGTAGTATTTTTTGAACGAGGATGTGGTGAGAAAATTACAACGTCTCTTGCCTTTATTGCGTAAATTGCTGTACCTGCTGGAGTTAAATCAGGATTTGTCGTAGGAATCAAAGAAGCGACTATACCAGCTGGCTTACCGTATATTTTTATACCTTTTTCAGGCATCTCTTTTACAACACCTACACTTTTTTGACGAAGTGCATCTCTTAATACTCCTCTTATCTTGAATCTTTTGTTCATTCTTGTAACAGGATCACCTAAACCTGTTTCTTCTATTCCGAATCGTACAAGTTCTTCAAAGGTCTTTTTATTGGCCACAGACCATGCAACTGCTCTAATTAGCCTGTCTACTTTTTCTTGGTCAAATTGCTCAATTTCTTTTTGAGCCACTCTTGCTCTTGCAAATACTTCTTCTAACTCTACAACTTGATCATCTGTTAAATCTGGATGTTTTTCTTTTAAACCTTTTGTTTTTTGTACCACTATTGAATTCCCCCTACATTTATATTTTGTTATTATTATAGATGCAAAACATCTATGAAGTTTTATCTAATAAGATTACTGTTTTTACCTGCTTTAAGTATATAACCAGGTAGACTATGTCCTACTAATTCACTTACTCTCTCTGCTACACTTATTGCTTTATCTAAGTCAATACCTGTTTTAATTCCCATTTCATGAAGCATATGTATTACATCTTCACTTACTACATTACCTTCTGCTCCTGGTACAAATGGGCAACCACCAAGACCGCCAAATGATGAATCAAACCAAGATACACCTGCCAGCATTCCTGCCAAAATATTTGCATTTCCAACTCCTCTAGTATTATGAAAATGCAATATCCATTTAACTTCTGGAAACTCGTTTTTTAATTCTAGGCACATATTATAAACCTGTAATGGAACTGCCATTCCTGAAGCGTCTGAAAGTGAAATTTCTTTTATCCCAACATTCAAATATGCTCTCACAATATTTTTAACATCTTCTATGGGTATGGTATGTTCCCATGGTGAACCAAATGGCATTGATATAGATCCTGATATTTCAAGTCCATTGGATAGGGCTAAGTCAACACTTTCTTTAAATTTTGAAACACTTTCTGCAGGAGTCATGTTTAGGTTTGCTAAATTATGCTTATTGCTCGCAGAAACATTTAACTTTACCTTTTTACAACCACATTCAATTGCTCTTTCTACCCCTTTTAGGTTAGCGATAAAAGCCCTATATTCAACCCCTTCCTTTTTTTGTATCTTCTTGAACACCTCATCTGTTGAAGCCATTTGAGGAACAGCCTTTGGACTAACAAAAGAACCCACTTCTATTACCTTGTAGCCTGCATCTGACAGTTTATCAATTAGCTCTACCTTTTCATCTACCGAAAGCACCTTGTCCTCACTTTGGAGTCCATCTCTAGGACCAACTTCACAGATTACCACTTCCTTTGGTAAATTCATAGTTCCTCCCCCCCATCTTTAATAATATTAACTAATATAATTGATATATATTTAAAGTGTTAATATCTTTTCTTAAATCAAAGTTATGAAAATGATTTCATCTTTAAGTTAATATTATTCTGATAATGCAGAATTGTCTAATACTTATATTTTATTGTTTTGATAGAAAGCTTCTATCATTAATAAATAATGTGTATATCAAGCCTTTTTATATATTTATATTCTTATAATGATATGAGATAATACATTTGTGACAAGAAAATATAAAAATAGGAAAGGCCTCTGATATAATGTTGTTACCACAACAAACAAAAATCGGAGGGGATCTTTCCTATGAAAACAATTATAACAGAAGAAATGAGATTTCGCCACAGGGTTGTTAAATATGCAATTAAATATAATAATAACGCAAAAGCCGCTAGAAGATATCATACTAGCCGTCAACAAGTATGGCGTTGGAGGAAGAAGTATGATGGTACAGTACAATCCTTAGCAAATAAGAGTACAAGGCCCCATTATCATCCAAATCAGCATACAGAAGATGAGCTAGAATTGATACGCCAGAAACATCGTTACCATCGTCATGAGGGATTAGCCCAAGTGTACCGTAAATTAAAGGATGCAGGTTATACAAGGACTTATGATTCAATGTGTATACAAATAAGAAAAATGAAACTAGATACTCCAAAGAAACGAAAAAGTTATCCTAAAACTAAATATCATAAGAATCCAGCTACCTATCCAGGGGAGAGAGTACAGATAGATGTAATGTATGTACCTAATGAATGTATTGGATTTGCAAGTAATCATTATAGATACTATCAAATAACAGCAATTGATGAGTATTCAAGAAAAAGATATTTAGAGTTAGTAAGTGAAAATAGCACATATACTACCTCAGAATTTTTAAAGCGACTAGAGGGCAAATTAGGTTTTAAAATCAAACTAGTTCAAACTGACAATGGATTAGAATTTATAAATGATCCAGATAAAACCAACAAGAAATCTAGATTTGAAAAGCAATTAGAGAAGATGAAAACAAAGCATCAGAGAACTAGACCTTACTCACCATGGCAAAACGGCATAGTAGAGCGTAGTCACAGAATAGATAATGAATTGTTTTATAATAGAAGAAGATTTAAGAGCTACAATGAAATGTTAAAATCATTTAAAAGATATAGCAACAGATATAATAATATAGCAAGGAAAGTACTAGATTTCAAAACTCCCAATGAGATAGTGAAGGAGTATTACTCTAAAAATGCTGCTTAAGATGGTATTACAAATAATTATTTAATCAAGGATCGCTATAGCTTTCCTCCTTGACAAAATAATTATTAGTAAATTTTAAAACCACAGCATTATTTAGAGATAATTTTCAGAGGTCGTGTCACATATGTTTGACTACTCTAGACTTTTTATATATTTATATTCTTATAATCTATTTCAATTTTCATAAATTTTTGATATTATAGACTTATATAATAAATATATTTAATCAATAAGTGAACTTGTTTCTATATAATGAAAGGAAGATATACTATGACACTTCAGCAGCTAGAATATTTTAGGGTATTAGCAAAGACAGAGCACTTTACTAAGGCTGCAGAAATACTATCTGTATCACAACCTAGCCTTAGCTATGCTATTGGACAATTAGAGACTGAATTAGGTACAAATCTTTTTGATAGAACAGGCAGGAATATTAAACTAAATTCATTCGGGGAAATTTTCCTAACATATGTGGAGTCAGCATTAGATACATTAGACCAAGGAACAGAAAATTTAAAGCTTCTCACAAAAAAAATAAATCATAATATAAAAATAGGATATATTTATAGTCTTACTGACAAACTCTTAGCCGATATAATAAAAACATTTTATTTAAATCCTTCCAACGAAACTATTACCTTTGATTTTAAAACAGAAGCTAGTAGTATATTAAATAAAAATTTAGAAATGGAGATTTCAGATATTATTCTCACTGCTATTCCACCTGAAAAAAATGATTATGTTAAGATCTTTAATCAACATCTATATCTTATGGTTCCAAAAAATCATAAGCTTGCAGACAAAAAGGAAATAGAAATCAGTGAGCTTGATGGAATGGATTTTATAAACTATCGGAGTAATACAGGATTAAGGATGATAATTGACAAACTCTTCAAATCTAGTAAAGCTTCACCTATTATTAAAATGGAGATTGATGAATGCAATGCTGCCCTATCTCTCTTACCCCTTGATGTTGGTATTACAATAATGCCTGTAGTTCCTGGAATTGATTATAATAAAGTAGTACCTATAAAAATAAAAGATGACCAAGCCTATAGAAGTATCTATCTTGCTTGGAATAATTCGGTGAATACCAATTCAATTGTTAAAGACTTTCGTGACTTTATTATTGAACTATATAATAATGATCTTTATATTTAAGAAAAAACAAATGAAAACTCCTTTGAATGCTTTTGTCAACAAGAAAGTGTACCACCCTGCTAATCAAATTGTGTACCACCTTTAAGTAAAAAATATAAGGGTAGTGTGAAATAGTTTGTGTTCCATCCATCCTCTTAAGGATTTTTGATGGATTCAAAATAAGCAAATTATATAAAACCCATAAACTAAAATTCAAATTTTTGAATCTAGATTTACTTTAATTTT
>JAPXKQ010000065.1:0-12404 GCA_033809995.1 Tissierellaceae bacterium | reverse complement strand
TCGGTAGGCAACAGTTTTATGCACGGACGTACTAGCCCTAAAAAAGACTCGTTGCTCTACCCTTTCATTATATAAAAAATAGTGCAAGAAAGGATAATTCCTTCTTACACTATTTATGGTACTAAAAAAGGGGTAAAAAGTTTTGTGGACAATTTTTATGGGCTTATTTAATGAAATGAGGCCAATATTACATCTGAATCTTGGTATATTATCCACAAAACCTTGATTTTGTTGACAGGTTTTGTGGAAAGATTTAGAAATATGTTCTACAATATATTTAAGTATTATATTTTACGGAAAAGTTAAATGGAAATAAGAGTTAACAATTATTTTAATAGGTATTGACAAAAACTTTGGGGGAGGGGTTAGTATGTATATTTACAAGATAAAAATAGAAAATTTCAGGTCTATCAAAAGATTAGATTGGAAGCCAAATAAAAATGTTAATATTTTGATAGGACCAAATGGATGTGGGAAATCAACATTGGCAACGGCATTAGATTATGTTCTTAACCCATATATTCAATGGTATAATAGAACATTATCTGATATAGAGTATTTTGACAGAGATACTTCGAATTCAATTTTAATTGAGGTTTGGTTTAAAGATTTGGAGGAATTTATTGAAGATGATGGAGAGTTATATTTCGAACATATTGATGAAAATGATAACTTGAGTGAAGATGGTCAAGAAATTGTATTAATAACAAGATTTAAGGCTGGGCCGGATAAAAAACCATCACATAGTATTTATTCAAATGGGAAAGAACATCGGTTAAGGCAAGTGCATAAAGGATTAATTAATTTCAAGTATTTACAAGCAGATAGGGACCCGCTTAAGGAATTATCTTTTAGTAGAAACTCAGTGTTGTCGAAGTTAATGAATCAAGATGATATAAATTCTGTAATACAAGACGTAATTGAAAAGTTTAATGATAATACTACCTCTTCTTTGATGAAAGATATTGACTTTAAGAAGGCAATAGACGATTTAGGTAATAACTTTTCTGATTTCAATTTGATATCAGATGATGAATCAGCAATAAGCATAGAGGCTACTGAATTAAATGAAAGAAAGACTTTGCAAGCATTTAGTCTTGTTTTTAAAAATAAAAACAATTCCAAGCACATACCTATTAAATATCAATCTAGAGGTACAAAAAACCTAATGCTATTAATTGCTTTAGGGGAAATGTTAAAAGAGACAGGCATATTGTATTTAGAGGAACCAGAACAAAACCTTGAACCTTTTATGCAACGAAAAATTATTCAAAATATTACTGAAACAATAAAAGGACAAATTTTTTTAACAACACATTCTATTGAAGTAGCAAAGATGCATGAGTTCGAAGAAATATTTTTAATGAGAGATGGGAAAATTAGTTGTCTTCCTTCATTAGAAAGTATAGACAATGTATTTAAGAAGAGAATTGAACGATTCGCCAAAAGGGAATTAATATCAGGTTTATTTTCAAAAGGCGTTTTGCTAGTAGAAGGCGATTCAGAGTTGCTTGGACTTCCCATATTTTCAAATGAATATGAAAAAGGATTAGAATATAACGGTGTAGATTTAATCTGGGGAGAAGGCAAGGATGGAATTTATAAATATGCTAAATTCTTTAATGAATGTAATATACCCTGCATATGTTTATTTGATAACGATGAAGATATTGAGCGTTTATTAAATAAATTTGTAGATAACAATATTCAATGTTTAATTATAACGCTCCCAAAAGATTATGAAACATCAATAATGAGCATGCAAGTTTTTCAGGATTGCTGGAAAGAACTTTTCCAAGAAATTTATGAATTTAAAAAATATAAAAGTAATTATATGAAACCTTTTGAATCGAAGTTATCTAATAGTGATGTTCTTAAAGAGAAATATAATAAGGATGACAAAATAAAAAAATCAAAAAGTTTGAAAGAATTAATTGGTGCTTTAGAAGAGAATGAGATTAAAGAATTTCAAAGAGAGTTTTTACATATTAACCTTGCGGGTATACCAAATTCTAAATATGTTGCTTCATACTTGGTTGGCGAGGCAAAAGATAAAGAAACTAAAGAATTTCTTCCCATAGCATTTAAAAATTTGTTTAATTTAATGGGTGTATTTGTAGATAGCAACTATGTTTGTGAAGAATCTAAACGATGCGTAGTTAATAAGGCAATTAATCCTTCGTTCGAGTGCGATGATATTTGCAATAAGTGTGCAATTATTAGAACAGGCTATACTAATGTGTTGAAGGTACAAGGTGAGTAAAATGATTAAACCAAATCAAGAGCAGGAACATATTATTAATTACTTTATCTCAAATAATGCAAACAAACGTATATTGCTAGTTGAGGCGTTACCTGGAACTGGGAAGACATTTACGGCAGTTGCAACTGCTATGAATTATATATATTTTAATCTTGAGAACAATCCTTATTATAATAGAAAAGTATTAATCTTGACATTTTCTAAAAATGCTAAAGCCCAAATAGAAAGACAGTTAGACATATTAAACAAACGTGATATTGATTGGGATAAATATATCGAAATTACAAATTTCCATTCCTTTTTTCAAAGATATGTATGGGCATACAGTAGATATTTAGGATTAAAAGAAAATTTAATTATCATGTCACCGAAACAACGGAGAGAGACATTAAATAATAAATTATCTTGTATACCAAATTATAATAGAGAAAACAATGACCAATATAATTGGGTTGAGTCTTTGTTAGAAGGAGATTTTAGGCCTTTAACTTATAGGGGGAACGTGAAATCTGCTGTTAAAAAACTCATTCCTTATAAGGAAATTATCGTGGATGCAATAAAGGATATTAATAAGGAAGGATACATAGGCTTTTCAGATATTGCATACTATATGTGGGAATTGTTGAATAAATCACACGCATTGCTAAATATTATTCGTAATAAATATAATCTTATTATATTAGATGAATATCAAGACTCTTCAGATTTGCAAGATAAAATAGTAAAAAAAATAATAGGTGAGAATAATAAGGCCTTATTTTTGGCTGATTCTAAACAGATGATTTATGGATGGCGAGGTGCGTCTTCAGAGAGATTAAATAATCTATTGGATGATTATAAGGAAGAAATTAAACAACAAGAACTTTTCGAAATAATGAGGTTTAAAAGTCGTAAGGACATAGAAAAGACCCTCATGGAAACCAGAGACGGAAATTACAATATACATTATTTTAATTCTTCAAATAATATAAATTATGTAGAAGTCAAAGTGAGAGAAAAAAATATTTATTCTCCCCAAACGAAACATCATATGTTTGCTACTTTAAAATACAGCGTACTCAATAACTTGCCTAGATATGAGGATAGAAAAAATAAATCGATAGGAATTTTGTGTAGAAACAATGAACTAGTAAATTATTTAAAAAAGGCCTTTAACGATGAATTTAATATTTATATTCAGTCAATCAGTAATAATGAAGATGAGCATAACATAATCTACGACTTTATTCAATTTATGAAAAAACAAACTGAATTAGATGAAAATGAATTTTGTAGGGAGATATTTAAATTTATCTTTTCAGTTGTTGATAACAATAATATTGGTTCCATAAAGCGTAATAAACTAGGCAATGTAACATTTAGTAGTTTAAAGAGAGCGCGTTTAAATATACTCAAAAAAATTAGAGGTTATATTGAAAAAGCAATGGGAGATAGAGACTATTATCGATGTCTATATGATTGTATAAGATTAGTAAATAATAGTGATTTACAAATAAATTATGACATGATGTTCTTAGCAAAAAGAGTTTTAGGCTTCAAAAATTATTCTGAAGATAAGGTTATGGATATATTTATGAAATATCAATATTTTAAAGCATGTAAGGAGTTAGAGGGAATATATATCCTTACTGTACACCAATCAAAAGGCAGGGAGTTTGATTATGTTTATTTAATAGACAGAGAAGCCGTTAGTAAAGATGAAAACTTACTTTATGTAGCGCTTAGCAGGGTAAAGGAGAAGTTGGTAATATTTGATTGGGTAGTTAAACAATGAATTAAGAAATTATAGGGGCAGTTCAGATTTTATGCTCTTATATCGATTAATAAAATAATAAACTTGAAATAAATATATGGTCTTCTTTATATTATTAGAAATTCAAATTAGATTTTTATAATAATAAGGAGGACTTTAATATGAATTTAAAACCAAAGGAAATTTATTTAAAATTTAATAAGGAGGATATAGAGGTTAAAATTCCAAAATATCTGTTGTTCGATTTAATGCGTCAAGTAAAAAGGCATAATGATATATTGCATTTAGAAAGAGAATTAATTGATAACTTGGTTATCCATGAAAATATTCATAACACAGAAATCATATTGACAAAATTATTTGTTTTGACAGCCGACCCATATGGACGAGAAGAAATAATACTATTTTTAACAATAGCAGAGTTTCTAGTGCTAAGAGATATAGTGTTTTGCAATAATTCAATCATACATTTACGGACAAAGATAAATTTCTCTCTTCTAAAAGCATATAAAGAATTATTTCAACAGATAGAGAACCTTTACCAATTATTAAACGATGACGAGGTAAATGCATATTGGGGCTATATAAAAAGTAATTAAACTGCTTAACACTGACATACTTCCTTGGAAGCATTTTTGTGGTAAAATCCTATCAATGTTTTTCTGCATTATTACCGCAAGTAGGAATCTAACGTTTTAAATAAAGTGATTTTATGATAAAATTAAAGTACACAGCAAAATGGAATTAATGCCATTGACACAGACATCTAATAAAAGATGCCCTGTAGTCAGTGGCATTTTTTATTTGAAATTTTACGATTGAATGGAGAAGATATAATGTCTAAGAGAAAAAATAATTGGGATGCAAATAAATTGAATAGGTGGATAAAGGAGGGTAGAGGGCAAGGAGAGGGTGAAAATTATAAGCCTTGGATAGTAATTCAGGATTTTCCTAGTATGGGCCGGGCAACAAGAGTATTTGGATGGACAACTAATCGAATTCATCATTTTTTCTCAGATACACAGTTGAAATACTTTTACCTACTAGATTGGGATGAAAGAGTAGTTGATATTAGGGAACATTATGCATTATTGGATTTAGAAACAGTTCTATCTGACACATCAGATTTACGATTAAATAAGTTTATAGATAAGAAAAGCAAGGAATCCTACGTGCTAACTACTACATTCCTAATAACACTTATAAACAATGCTGGAGAGAAGAACTTTGTAGCAAGAAGTATAAAGTATGCTTCGGAACTAAATAAAATAAGTACGATTGAAAAATTAGAGATTGAGCGTAGGTATTGGAAAGTAAGAGATATAGATTGGGGAATCGTAACAAATAAGGATATCAATTCTGCTAGAGCAAAAAATATCGAATGGCTTCATACGACTTTGAATTTTAATGATTATAATGGAATTTCCCAAGATGAATTTATGGGACTCTTAGATGGATTGCTATATAGATTCTATGATAGTAAAGGCAGTATCAAGAAGATTATATCGGGTTTTGAAAAAGATTATTCGCTAGATGCAGGAACAGGACTACTATTATTTAAACATTTAATTGCAGGCAAAAGAATTATCTTGGATTTCGATAAGCGTATAAACCTTAATCAAACAGTCAAATCAATGTACATACCTGAAATACGTGGAAATGGAGGAAGTAATGATGTTAAATTATACGGAGAATTCTTTAATTGAATGGAAAAGTGAAGATGAGGATACTAGTATTGAGAGGATACTTTGGTTGGATGATGAAATGGCTTATGTAATTAACATAAATAAAAACAGAGTTCCATTTATTCGAAGATTAAAGGATATAGATGATGCGTTGGGAGATGGTAATGCGAAAATAAAGGAAGATGATAAATTTATGGTAGTTACAAAAGAAGAAGATATTCCTGAAAAACATAAAAAAATCAGGGACAAGGCTTGGAAGGCAATTATGGAAATGGTAGATGAGGAACCTGACATTTATCAATCAACTTTTAGAAGAAAGTTAATAAAAAAGGCATCTGAAACTCATGGATTAAGTGAAGCATGGGTTCTAGAATATCTTAAACGTTATTGGAAAAGGGGAAAAAACCGTAATTCATTATTGCCTGATTACCGAAATTGTGGTGCTAAGGGAAAGGAGAGAAAGGCGGGCAATGTGAAAAGAGGGAGGCCTAGAATTAATCAGGATATTAAGGGTGAAGGAGTAAATGTAACGGAAGATATTAAGAAAATCTTTCGCATTGCTGTAAATAAATATTATTATACAACAGCAAAGAATTCTCTAACACTTACATATGAACTGATGAGGAAAGAATATTTTACAGATGGCTACAAAAAAGAAAATGGGGTAAAGATACCTATTTTAAAGCCACAATCAGAAATTCCATCTTTCGGGCAGTTTAACTACTGGTTTCAAAAAGAAAGAAATATAAAAAAAGAAATCTCAAGCAGGTATAGCAATAAGAAGTACCAAAAGCAGTATCGGACTATTGTAGGTAATGCGTTGGATGGCGTACTTCAACCGGGGCAATTTGAAATTGACTGTCAGGTGGGAGATGTATATTTAGTATCAAGATACAACAGAAATTGGGTCATTGGTAGGCCTGCTATATACGCAGTAATAGATAAATTCTCTCGTTTAATATGTGGTTTATATATTGGCCTTGAAACAGGTTCTTACGCAGGAGCAATGATGGCACTTGTAAATACTACTGCTAATAAAGTAGAGTTTTGTAGGCAGTTTGGTATAGAGATAGAAGAAAAAGATTGGCCAGTGCATCATCTACCAGAAACCATTATTGCTGACCGTGGTGAATTAGAGGGAGATAATATAGACAATCTTATAAATACACTTAATGTGAAAGTTCAAAATACTCCACCTTATCGAGCAGACCTAAAGTCAGCAGTTGAAAGGTTTTTTGGTTTAACCAATGAACGAATTAAGCCATTTTTACCAGGTGTAATAGACTTGGATGGTCGTGAGAGAGGTGATAAAGACTACAGAATAGCCGCCAAGTTGGATTTACATCAATTCACACGGATAATGATTAAATGCATCCTATACCATAATAATCATTATCATCTAGATTATTACATAAGAGACGAAGATATGCTAGAAGATAATGTTCCTTGCATTCCAATCAAACTATGGAACTGGGGGATAGCAAATCGTGGGGGAACACTTAGGATGGTTTCAGAGGATGTTGTAAAATTAGCACTGATGCCGTCTGATACAGCCACTGTTACTGCGAAAGGAATAAAGTATAAAGATATGTATTATACGTCTAAATCTATATTAAAGAGTGGAGCATTTGAAAATGCGAGAACTATGGGGAGGCAAAAAGTAAAAATAAGTTACGACCCAAGAAATATGAATTATATATATGTCTACCATGATAAGCCTAATGAATATGAGAAATGTTTTCTAATAGATACAAGTAGCCGATATAAGGATAAGGTTTTAGAAGAAATTGAGTATTTATTAACAGTGGAAAAAATGCAAAGAGAAAAGAATCAAGATAATGTGGCACAAGCAAAGACTCAACTCATTGCTGAAATCGAAGATATAGTCCAGCAAGCAGAGGAAGATTACAATAAAGAAACAAGTGTAGTCGAAAGTGATAGACAAAGGATTAAGAATATAAGGGGGAATCGGAAGGCTGAAAAGACAGTAAGGCGATTGGAAGAGGCTTTTGATTTAGGAAGTGGTAGTGAAGACTATCAAAGTATTCCAGTCGAAGAAAAAGAAACTAGAGGAATGAATACCTTACAATTGCTGATTCAAAAACAGAAAGAGGTGATGAGGGATGAAGGAAGTGATGATACCAAACGGTAGTATAGCGGTAGAAGCAAAGTATATAGAACAGGTAATTTCAGATTATAGGGGGAATCCATTTATTGAGGCACTTCCTAATCTTATATCGCCACATGAAGTAATAGAGAAGATAGCCGTTTACCCAAAATATCATAAAAGTGAAAGGCAGATAGAAGGTTACTATAGAATTCACATGATAGATAGATTATTTCAAGTCTTTCAACCATTGCCTATGAGTTTAGAATTAGAAAATAAGATATCTCGTGCATTAAGGCAAGGTTATATCTCTAGGAATCCGTTTGACAGAAAATTAGGAGAAGATTTTTATAATGAATATCATAAGGGACAAGCCATAAATTTAACAAATATAGATGAAGATTATTCATCACCTCTTGGGTTTAGTCTGATAGGAATATCAGGTATAGGAAAAACAGCATCTCTTAATAGAATCATTAATTTGTATCCTCAAATAATTGTACACTCAAAATACAAGGACATACCATTGTCTATGTATCAAGTAGTATGGTTAAAGTTAGAGTGTCCTTTTGATGGCTCGATTAAAGGCTTGATATATGAGTTTTTTACTGAGATAGATAGGCTTCTTGGGACAAATTATTATGAAAAAGTTATGAGGGCAAGGGCAACGGTGGATGCAATGATGGTAATGATGGGTCAAGTAGTAAGAAATAGTTCTTTAGGACTACTAATCATAGATGAAATACAGCATCTAAGCATGGCGAAATCTGGAGGAAGCGAAAAGATGTTAAATTTTTTTGTTACATTGGGTAATGCTGTGGGAATTCCATTAGTCTTGGTTGGAACTCCAAAAGCAATAAATGTGCTCCAAGGAGATTTCAGACAGGCACGTAGGGGGTCAGGTTCTGGAGGAGATATGGTATGTAATAGGATACAAAAGGATGAGGTGTGGGATTTACTCATCAAATCTATATGGCATTATCAGTGGACAAGAACAGAAACTCCGCTAACTGATGAATTGAGTGGTGTAATGTATGAAGAAACGCAAGGGATTCCAGACTTGGTAAAGAAGGTTTATGCGATTGCCCAAGCATATGCTATTAATACAGGGAAGGAAAAGATAACTTCGCAGATTATAAGAAAGGTTGCAAAAGAGAATTTAAAATTGGTACAACCAATGATTACTGCATTAAAAACTAATAATATAAGAGAAATTGCTAAGTTTGATGATATCAATTTGATGGAGATTAATTTTAAAGATACTATAACTCGGACAAAAGAATCTATAAAATTGGATTTAAAAGTAAAAGAAATGATGAATAAAGGAAAGAAGATAAAACAAGATAATTTAAATGAAGAAAAGAAGAACTCTAGTAGCGTAAACGCTAGAAGTGAGGTAAAGACTGTACAGCCTAATAAAGTAGAAAGGAAGGCTGAAGGAAGGAAAGAAAAAGACAATCAAGTCGACCTAAATTCGGAAGATATTCGATTTATTGTAGAGCAAGGGAAAAATGATAATAAAAGTGCTTATGAGTCCTTAAAGAAAGTAGGATATATTATTAGTTTTGAAAGTGATATTTTTTCAAAGGAGGTGTTGGAGTGAATTTTTTTCCTATGCCTTATCCTGATGAAATTTTGTATAGTACCCTAGCAAGATATTGTATTAGAAGTGGAAATGCAAAGGATATTCATAATTTTGAAGACTTGTTTGGTACCAGAAATTGTGTTGCAGTAATGGAATTACCTACACAGTTAGATGCTTTAATTGATAATATGCCCGTCGGTACAAAGTACACAGCAGAATATTTTATATCGAAGCATTCCTTATTTCCTTTTCTTGCAGCATTTATACCACAAGATAGGGCTGAAAAAATAATAGAAACAATGAGAAACGGTGAAGGAGCAGTTTCCTATATAAGAATAGGTTTGATTTCTAATACAATTACCTTAAACAAATATTTTAGATTTTGTCCTGAGTGTTTTAAAGAAGATATAGAAAGATTTGGGGAACCTTATTGGCACAGAAGCCATCAAGTAACAGGGGTATTTATATGTTCAAAACATAAAATAACTCTTCATAACAGCACAGAACTTATAAGAGCAGGAAATAGACAGAGATTTATTGGAGCATCACATGAGAATTGTATAGTAGATAAAGAAATAAATTACTCAGACAATTTTATGAAGAGGATGCTCTGGATGGCAGAGGACGTAGAAGTACTTCTAAATAATCAATTTGAATTTAAGGAACCAGAATGGTTTAAAAGCCAATTTAGAGTTAAATTGATAGAAAAAGGCTATGCAAGAATGAATAACTATATTCATCAGAAGAAATTAAAACAAGATTTTATGGAGTTTTATGGTTATGAATATTTAAACCTTGTTCAATCTACTGTACCTGATAAAAGTGGAGGTTGGTTATCTGATATGGTAAGAAAAAATGATAGGACAACCTATGCAATAAGATATTTATTGTTAACGAGATTCCTTGATATTCCTATTGTTGATTTATTTAATACAAAACTTGGGTTTAACGGTGAAGGTGAAAACAGTATTGATGCTTACCAGGAACTGTGGGACCAGAGGTTGATAGAACTTTCCCAATCTGAATTGTCTATCCGAGAAATTGCAAATATACTAAAGTCATCTACAAAAACAATCAGGAAGGCTATTGATAGACTTGGAATAAAAAAGTTTTGGAAATTTAATGGTGGTGGGAAATATCTACATATCAAGTTTACTGATACAGAGGAGTTTAAAATAAAGAGAAAAGAGTTAAGAGAAAAATGGACTGAACTTCACTCCCAATACCCTGATAAAAGTAGTAATCAAATTAGAAAGAATAATGATGGAGTTTATGCATGGTTAAAAAAATATGATAGTGAATGGATGGAAGAACACTATAGAAGAATTAATAATAAGGTTAATTATTTCGATTGGAGTGAGAGAGATGCTGAACTGCTTCCACAGGTAAAAGAAGTAGTAAAGGAAATGAAAGAAGGCAAACCTGAAAAAATAACATGGACAACTATAGGTAGCAAACTCGGTATTAGTGGATGGCTGTCAAAAAGGAAAGAAAAACTGCCATTGACAAAGGAATATATAGAGTCAGAGTTAGAAAGTCTGGAGGAATACCATATAAGAAAAATAAAATGGGGTATTGAGGAATTAGAAAGACAAGAAAAAGAGATAACATTATGGAACATAGTTGAAACAGCGGGAGTTAAGCCAAGATATATGCAGGTGATAAGGACAGAAATAATAGAAATGTTAAATGTCGATGATGAATTTTTTAGTTCATATTAGGAGGAAGTAATCTCTCGGTTTTATAATACAAATATATTGGATATAGAGGAGATTTGCATACTTAAATCTTAATATAAGAAATATTGTATATGTTGATATATTATGATTAAAGTTATCTAAAATACCGCTGGTTGAAAAGTGTGTTATGCTAAAAATATAACAACCTAATAATAAATAGAAAGGACTGATGAATATGGTTGATTTAAACCTACTTGTTTTTAACATTAACTTTTCAACATTTACTCCTTATGGAATTACTCGTGGAAAGTTAAAAATTATAAGGGAAACTGAGAAAGCGGTCAATATTGAAAAATGTGTAGAATTCTTTGAATTAGTTACGCAAAAAAGGACGAATTATTGTAGTGATTTTTGGCTTCCTAAAAGTTCATTAAATAAAATAACTCCGAATATGTATGAACTTATATATATTCCAAAAGCAAGGCAGTCTGATATACAAGATATATCTATACAAATTGTTACAAAGCCACTCCAAGGTAAAAATGTATTGGTATATGACGTGAACTCAAGCGTTGCTAGTCTACTTGAAAAAGATATATTGTATTTCCAGAGTGAGTTCCTTTTTAAGATGCGTTTAAAAAGAATTTATAAAACAGATGAGGGTCAAAAGATTGCCAATGAACTTGTAGAAGAGATGAAGGGTTTTAAAGAAAAAATAATTATAGAATTAAGAAGCGCATATAAAAAAGAGATTATATTCCGTTCCTCATTTAAAATTGGGAATGAAGCAGAATGGAATTTCAGTGCTCTTGTATTGTACAAAAATAAAGAATATCAGTTATATTATGGTAGGTCAGAAAAAACTGTTGAGGAAATGCTAAATACTGAAATTTTTAATAAATATTTAAAAGGAAAAAGTGTCACTCCTGAGGGTATGTTATTGATTTTAAACGAATACCTGGAGAAATGTAATCAAAATAAAGTTGAATTTGTTAAATTAGATGAATTTAGAAGTGATATTAATTACATGAGAAAAATAATGCAGTCTCTATGTAAATAAAAATACAATAATAAACTATATATAAAATATAATGTAGATAAAGAAAATCCAATACAGTAAATGTATTCCTTAATCCTTATCTTCTTATCCCTGTATCTATGTCTAAAACAAATAAACTCCTCACATCTTTAAAATGCATCAAATTAAAGCAAATAAAGTAGTGTTAGAAAACCATAGGGAAAAGGTATAAGGAATGCCTTGGAACTATGGTTTTTTTATTAGATTTTTTATTAGAAGAAAGAAGAGATGGCTTGGTTAAACCCATAAAAACC
>JAPXKQ010000064.1:0-12514 GCA_033809995.1 Tissierellaceae bacterium | reverse complement strand
CTCTAAGTCTAGTTATTTCTTTTTGAGTCATATTAAATATCTCCTCTCTCATATATGACATTTTATCAGAATGAATTTAATATGACATTATCATAGAATAATAATAAATTTTTCCTACAGTAACTTGACACTATCTTCACAGCATGTTAAAATTATATTACAAAGATTATGAATATTGCAAAGATTTCCTAAAAAAATGTAAAAAATTGACGAAATATATCAAATAATGTGGAAAGAGTGTGAAATTTATTGGGGGCATAGGTATGGGTAAAAAGGTTAAAGTTGCCATGGCACAAATGACTTCTAAACTTGGTGATATAGAATACAATTTAAAAAAAGCTGAGGATTTTATTAAACAAGCAGCTGCTAAAGGTGCTGACATTATTTGTTTTCCTGAATTGTTCGCTACCGGTTATAATATGAATATTTTAAAGGATAATATAATTGATTTGAGTCGCAAATATTACCAAATTATTTTTAATAGAATGTCTCAGCTAGCCAAAAATAATCAAATATATCTTATCACTTCCTTTGTAGAGCTAATAGATGATGAAAAACCTTATATTACAGCCATTATATTTGATCGAGATGGTAGAAAAGTAGGCAGTTTTTATAAGACGCACCTATTTAATCTCGAAAAAAAATACTTTGAAAAAGGTAGGGAATATCCAGTTTTTGATGTAGACTTCGGCAAAGTAGGAATTCTGATTTGCTATGATATAGGTTTTCCGGAAGCAGCACGCACCCTTTGTTTAAAAGGTGCAGAAATTATATTTGTACCTTCTGCCTGGAGAATACAAGATGAAAATGCATGGATGTTAAATATTCCATCCAGAGCACTTGAGAACCAACTTTTTACAGTAGGTGTTAACAGGTCTGGACGTGAAGGTGATCTTCATCTTTTCGGTAGAAGTATGGTCTGTAACCCTATGGGAGAAATAGTATTTCAAATGGATTATGATGATGACAAAGTGTCTATATATGACATCGATCTTGATGAAATAAAGAAAAGTCGTAAATGGGGATATTTAAAGGATAGGAGACCTGAAATATATCAGCTGTAATCATGGATATAATTAACAGAATATTACAAATGGCAAAACCTGCAAAAAAGGCTTGTAATTAAATTGGTTAACGATTTTTTAAGATTAAAAATCTTTATAATAGCATACTTTTTCGCTACTGGAGGTGATGATTTAGGAGAGTCTTATCTATTTAAAGAATTTTAAAAACGGAGGCAGTAGCAATGACGTTAGATGAACTTATAACTTCTAGAAGAAGCATAAGGGACTACTTGGATAAAGGAATAGAAAAAAAACATTTAGTCCAAATCTTAGATGCAGCAAGATGGGCTCCATCTGCAGGAAATCTACAATTATTAAAGTATGTAGTAATCCAAAATAGGAAAACGTTGGACAAGATCAAATTATTTGCACCTGGAATGCCTAAAAATGCACCTTCCTGTATAGCCATTTGTGCTGATATGAAAGAAGCGGAAACTAGAGGAGGAGCCCTTATTAGAAATTGCATTCCGATTGATGCTGGCTTTGCAGCTCAAAATATATTATTGAAAGCTCATGAGTTGGGCATTGGAACATGTGTAGTTAAATCCTATAATGAAAAATCAATAAATCAAATACTAAAATTACCAGAAAAAGTTGTTACCATAATGCTTATAACTTTAGGATATTATGAAAAATTGCCAAAAGCACCTACAAGGAAAAAACTTTCACAGGTGGTGCATTATGAAAGTTGGAATTGTGAGGGAATGCTTAATGAATAAAGATGATCAAGATAAAATATTCACTTATCTATTAACTAGCGCAAGAGGTTGTATTGAAGAACCTCCTTTATATGGTTCACTAAGGTTGTTAGAGACTTATAATATGCTACTTGATACCCTCCAAGATGAAGGAGTAGATGAAATATATTTTAAATTAAGAGATGAGATTGATACTATTAAATACGACTGTATGGAAAATGAAACAAAGTTTATAGAGGGTCTTGATAGAATTCTTGAACTACTAGTAAATTATGTAATTAATAAAAAATAAGTGGAGGTGGTTTTCGTTTAATGTTATCTAAGTATTTTTTAGAATTAGGAAAAGCTGGATATGTTGTTGCAAAAGATTTATGTAAAATTCAACCTAATGAATCAGTACTGATAACAGCAGATTCTGTTGCAGATATTGCCCCTGTTGCAGCTGTAGCTCAAGCTGCTGAAGCTCTTGGAGCAAAAGTCATGGTAGCATTGCATTCTACACCTAAGGGGTATGGTAAATTAGCTGAAGATAGGTTACCAGAACCGCTAAAAAAAGGATTGCCTATGGCAGATGTCTGGATTGAGTTTAATACCCAGTGGCTTCTTTATTCAACACCTTGGACAAAAGCTATAAATAACGGGAAAACACGTTATCTATTCCTTGGTGGGCTTAATAGGGAGCAAATTGTTAGGTGTATAGCAGATCTAAATTTAAATTTGCAAATCCAATTTCAGAATAAAGTTGTAGAATTAACTTCTAAAGCTAAAAAGATGCGAGTCACATCTATGGCAGGAACTGACGTAACTTTTAATAACGATCAATCTAGGCCAATATTAAATGAACTAGATGCTTCTACACCAGGAGCTCATTTTCTAATAGGACAAATCGGCTGGGCACCACTTGAACACACAATTAATGGAAGATTAGTTTTTGATGGCTCTTTCTCTGGTGGAGGGGAAGCTGAGCTTGGAATTCTTAATAAACCTATAGAAATGATAATTAGAGAGGGAAAAATTGTTGAAATCAGAGGGGGAAATGAGGCAAGATTTGTCGCTAGATGGTTGTCTGAACTTAATGATCCCATGATGTATTACATAGCTCATATATCCTGTGGTTTTAATCCAGGTGCAAAACTTTCTGGATTGTGTACTGAAGACGAAAGAATATGGGGTGCTACAGTATGGGGAATGGGATATCAGGGTCCCATGTTTAAAGGAAATCTTGGAGATGCATCAACTCATGCCGATGGAATTTGTTTAAATTGTACTATATGGCTTGACGATGAGAAGATGACAGAGAATGGCAGGGTTGTTCATCCTGAATTGGTTGAAATTGCAGAGCAGCTAAAAAAATAGCTATGAATGGCTATTAATTACAAATAAGGAGGTAGTTGAATATGAAAATTAAAAGATATCTGACTTTACTACTAATCTTTTGTATGATTATGAGTATTGTTGGCTGTTCATCTAATGATGGAGCACCTGCATCATTAAATGAAGGTGGTGAAAGTCAAGAAATTGGTGGGGATGATATGTACAGTATTGTTAGGATAGTTCAGGACTGGCCAACATATATAGACCCAGGTGTAGGAAGTTCTTTTTCTTGTACCATATGCCATCTTAATTTATATGACCCTTTGGTATTTCCTGAGCTAGATGGGTCAGTTAGACCTCATGTTGCAAAAGAATGGACAGTGTCAGAAGATGGACTAACATATACATTTAAAATTCGTGATGATATAAAATTCCATAGCGGTAACCTTATGAAGGCTAGCGATGTAGCTTTTAGTATGAATAGGATGCTAGATATGGGAGAGGGCTACGCTTATCTCTTTACAGGATTAGTTAAGGAAGCAGTAGCAATAGATGATACTACAGTTGAGTTTAGACTAGAAAGACCTTTTGGGCCATTTATTTCTACATTAGTTCGATTGATGATTTTGGAAGAAGATCTTGTTATGCAAAATATTGATAAGAGCGTTGCAACTTATGGTGAATATGGTGATTATGGTAAGCAATGGTTGTTAACAAATGATGCAGGCTCTGGGCCTTATAAAGTGAAGGAAGTACAATTGGAAGAGTTTGTAGTAGGAGAATGGTTCCCTGACTATTTCCTTGGCTGGGAAGAAAATGCACCAAAGTACTTTAAAATATCAGGAGCCATTGAACCGGTTACAGTAAGAACTGCAATGGCAAATAAAGAACTTGAAATTACTGATGAAATACAACCTCTTGAAAATTATGAAGCTATGTCCAAGTTGGATGGAGTTGAAGTTGTTGGTTATGAAAGTGGAACAATGTTGAATATTATGCTTAATACAAAGAAAGCACCTACAGATTGTGTACATTATAGAAAAGCTATAGCATATGCTTTTGATTATGATACAGTACTAAATGATATTTATCCTGGTTGTACAAAGAGTATTGGACCAGTACCAAAAATTCTTCCAGGACATAATCCTGATGTAGTACCATATACTTTTGACATGGAAAAAGCAAAAGAGGAACTTGCTAAATCAAAGTATGCTAACGACCCAGATATGATGAAAATAGACTTAACTTGGTGTGCTGAGGTTCCAGAACAGGAGAAAATTGCTTTGCTTGTTCAAGCAAACCTTGCTGAGCTTGGCATAGATGTTGAGATTACTAAGAAACCTTTTGGTTCTATGATTGCAGATGCTCAAACAATTGAAACAACACCTCATGCCTCTTTCGTAAATGTTGCTCCAAGTTACTTTGAAGCAGGTTCTATGTTAAAAACTAGATATCACTCTTCTTCTACAGGTACATGGGAACAAATGGAGTGGCTTCAAGATCCTGTCTTAGATGCAATGATTGATGATACATTAGCCACTTTAGATAAAGACGAGCGTTTTGAAAAGTATAAAGAAATTCAAGAGTATATTGTGGATCTTTGTCCTACAATATGGGTCTTTGACTGGTTAGAAAGACGTGCTTGTCAGACTGAATATGTTGATTGGGATCCATATATTTTATCACAAAAAGGTGAAAAATTTGTCTATCCTATGGGTTATACTCTCTATGTACGTGATATGAAGGTATACCCAGAAAGAAGATAGCTTTTAAAGAAAATGAAATGAAGAGGCTTCAATACACCTGAGCCTCTTCAACTTGAATTATATTTATCTATGAAGAGTAATGGAGAAAGGGAAGTTAACCAAATTGCGATAAAACGCCCAAAAATTTGGTTTAGATTAAAGCGTTTTACTATTTTGACCACAACGTTAAGATGATGGAGGGAAGTACATTATGTTAAAATGGTTGAAAAAAATTGGAGCGTATTGTTTGGTTCTCATGGGGCTTTCTATACTCGTATTTATTTTAGGTAGAGTAATACCTGGAGACCCAGCAAGGCAAGCTCTTGGTCCAAGAGCACCAGAGGAAGTCGTAAAGGCTTTGGAAAAAGAAATGCATCTTGACAAACCAATTTATATGCAATATTTTATATGGCTTAAAGGTGCTTTAAAGCTTGATCTTGGTCAATCACTTATGACTAGGAGGCCTGTAGTTGAAGATATAAAAGAGTATCTACCTGCTACTTTGGAGATTGTAATTCTATCGGCAATCTTAATGGCAATAGGCGGAATTATTTTCGGCATATTAGCCACTAAATATGAGGGTACGTGGTTAGACGGTATAATTAGGACACTTTCCTATTTAGGAGTTGCATCTCCTCCTTTTGTGTGGGCAATAATTTTCATATTAATTTTCGGATATGCTTTTCCGATTTTTCCTACTACAGATAGGATAAGTTTTGGAGTTAGTGCTCCGCCTAAAATAACAGGGATGTATACTATTGACTTTTTACTAAGTGGTAATTTCTCAGGTTTTAAAGATGCTTTATCCCACTTAATTTTGCCTGCCATAGCACTTATGTTAGGAGGTATGGCTCAAGCAGCAAGAATCACTCGCTCCTCCATGATTGAAAATTCTGGTAAAGATTATGTTCTAGCTGAACAGGCCTATGGCATTTCGGAAAATAGAATATTATTTAAATACTTGCTTAAACCATCTATCATACCTACTATTTCAATTTTAGCCTTGGATATAGCTGCACTTTTTGGAAATGCCTTCTTAGTAGAACAGATATTTAATTATCCAGGATTATCAAGATATGGGATGAAAGCCATGCTTAATAAGGATTTAAATGCAATATCCGCAGTAATAATGATATTAGGTATTGTATTCATATTGGTAAACATCTTGATTGATACAATAATTTCACGCTTAGATCCTAGAATTCGTATAATGGGAGGTGACAATTAATGGCAGGTGATGAGAAAATTACAAAAGTTCATGAAGATAAAAACAATGTGAAAAAGTATAAATCAGAAAAATATATAAAATATAAGAAAGCTTGGTACAAGTATTCCTCAAATAAAATGTCTGTTGTAGGATTACTCATAGTAATTGCGGTAATTATCTTAGGAGTTCTTCAGCCCATTCTAGCACCTTTTCCTCATCATGCAGGCAAATATGCAAATTATAAAGATGCGAACCTTCCTCCAAATTCAACATATTTGTTAGGAACTGATATTTTTGGAAGGGATGTTTTAAGTCGAATAATGTATGCTTTTCGTGGTGCTTTAACCATGGGAATAGGAGTATTGGCTATCGTAGTTCCAATAGGTTCTGTACTTGGTTTAATAGCTGGATATTGGAAAGGGAGACCAATTTCAAATTTTATCATGCGGGTAACCGATGTATTTTTAGCTCTTCCGCCCCTTATTTTAGCACTGTGTGTAGGTGCAATATTAAGGCCTACTTTGTTCAATTCAATGATAGCTATATGCGTTTCATGGTGGCCTTGGTATACTAGGCTACTCTATGGGATGGTAACATCTCTTAGAAATGAACTTTATGTAAAATCTGCTGAACTTTTAGGAGCCAGTAATTTTCATATTTTATTCAAAGAGATATTACCCAATTGTTTAGGACCTATATTAACCAAAATGACTCTAGATATGGGGTGGGTTATTTTGAACGGAGCTTCTTTAAGTTTCGTTGGCTTAGGAGAACAACCACCGACTCCGGCATTAGGAAGTATGGTAGCTGATGGTGCAAAATTCTTGCCAGATCAATGGTGGATTTCAGTTTTTCCTGCTATTGCGATTGTGATAATAGTGCTTGGATTTAATCTAGTGGGTGATGGAGTTAACGATATGTTTTCTGCAGGAGAGTGATGATAGTGAGTGGTAAATTAGTAGAAATTAAAGATTTACATGTATGGTATAAAACGTTTGAAGGAATTTTAAAAGTTCTAAATGGAGTAAACCTTTATGTAAATAAAGGTGAAAAGATTAGTATAGTCGGAGAAACTGGTTGCGGCAAAACAACAACTGTAAAATCCATATTGAAAATTTTAGCAAAACAAGCAATGGTACCAAAAGGAGAAATTCTTTTTAAGGATGAAGATGTATTAAAGATGAGGAGGAATGAGATAAAAAAACTAAGAGGAACTGGGGTTTCGATGATATTTCAAGATCCAACAATGTCCCTTAACCCATCTTTTACCATTGGGGAACAGATGTGTGAAATTATTAAAAACTCTGGACACCCAGGAGCTAAAGAAAAAGAAGTACAAAAAGATTTAGCTATAAAAGCTCTTAAAGAAACTGCAATGCCTGACCCAGAGCGAATTTTAGATAGTTTTCCTTTTCAACTCAGTGGTGGAATGAGGCAAAGGGTTGCAATAGCAATGTCTTTGGCAACACCACGAGACTTAGTTATAGCTGATGAACCTACAACTAATTTAGACGTTACAATCCAAGATCAAGTGTTAAAAATATTGAAACAAAGAGTTGAAGATAAAGGAAGTTCTTTAATTTTAATAACACACTCATTAGGAGTAGCTAGAGAAACTACTGATAGGATATATGTTATGTATGCTGGAAATATGGTAGAGGTTGCACCAACTAATAGTTTGACTAAAAAACAATATCACCCGTATACGCAAGCTTTAATGGCTTGTATACCTAGACTTACTGGTGGAGGTGTAGCAGAGGGTATCCCAGGAAGAATCCCAAACTACTTAGAGATTCATGATGGGTGCCGATTTGCAGAAAGGTGCACCAAAGCACATGAACGTTGTTATGCTGAGAAACCTGAATATATTGAGGTAGATACCAATCATCAGGTAGCTTGTTTTCTCTATTATTAAGAATGGGAGGTTCTAAACTTGACCGAAACAATATTAGAAGTTAAAGGATTAAAAAAATATTTTCCTATTCATAGTGGGGAACAAAAAGGTAAATTTGTAAAAGCAATTGATGGAATAGATTTTACTCTTAAAAAAGGAGAAATTTTGGCACTTGTAGGTGAATCAGGCTCTGGAAAAAGTACTACAGCTTATAATATTGTTGGGATGTATAGTCCTACAGGAGGAGAGATGACTTTTAAAGGTGAGGATATCAGCAAAAATTATGCTGCTCGACCTCTTAAGTTAAAAAAAGAAATACAAATAGTATTTCAAGATCCAGGGACTACATTAAATCCTCGAAGAACTATAAAGCAAATATTAACATTACCACTTTCAATTCATGGAATGATAGATAAGAAAGATCCAGAAGGGCAATTAGTAGAGCTACTAGAAACAGTTGAATTGCAGGCAGAATATTTATATAAATATCCTCCTTCTCTTGGTGGAGGAGAGCGCCAAATGCTGGCGATTGCAAGGGCTATTGCTACAGATCCATCTTTAGTAGTGCTTGATGAACCAACATCATCTTTAGATGTTTCAATACAAGCTAAGATAATAAATATGCTTTTAAGGCTGCAAAAACAACACAATTTATCTTATATATTTATAACCCACGATCTAAGCTTAGTAAGAAATTTTGCCACAAAGGTTGCAATTATGTACCTTGGTAAGATATCTGAAATAGCTCCTGTTGAAACCTTTTTTACTGCACCAAAACATCCTTACACAAAAATGTTGTTATCAGCTATACCAGTCGTAACAGAAGAAGAGCTAAAGGCTAAACAAGAAAAAATTGAATCAAAAGGAGAAATTCCTAGTCCAGTTGATGTACCAAAGGGCTGCAGTTTTAACACTAGGTGTCCTTTTGCTCAAGACAAGTGTTTTAAAGATGATCCAATTATGCAAGAGGTTGATTCAGACCATTATGTTAGGTGTCATTTTATATAATTAGATACTAGGAGGGTGAAAAGCATGTTAAAAAAGACACTAAAAACAAGACAAGAAGTAGAGGATTTTGTTAGGGGTTGTACTTTCTTTGGAACTGGTGGAGGAGGTGATTATGCAGCTGGTGTTGAAGCCTTAATGAAACAAATAGAAAAAGGATTAGAGGTGGGTTGGATAGATTCTAATGATATTAATGATGATGAATATACAATTTGCCCTTTTCTAATGGGTTCCATAGCACCTCATACAGATGAAATCGTTAAAGAAATGAATTTCTTTGGATTAACAGAGCAGAAATATGACTATAAAGATGTACTAGCACTATCTGTGAAAGCATTGGAAGAATATACGGGTAAAAGGGTTAAAGCACTTGTTCCGATTGAGCTTGGAGGCGCCAATACTGCAGCATGCGTTGCAGCAGCAGCTGAAAATGGAATAGTTGTATTAGATGGAGACTATACAGGTAGAGCAATTCCTGAAATACAACAAACCACACCAAATATATTCGGAAAAAATTTACTACCAATTGTTTCCTATGACTGCTGGGGAAATAAATGTATTATAGACGAAGCAATTAACTGGAGAATGGCAGAAAAAATTGGAAAATTTATAAGTGCTGCGGGCTACTCACTTGCTGGACAAGCAGGATTTTTAATGAATGGTAAAGATACAAAAGAGATTATAATTCATGGAACTTTAACTCTCTGCTATGAAGTGGGCAAGATGATTCGGGAAGCCAGGGAAGCAGGTAAGGATCCAATAAAAACTGTGATTGATCAGCTTGACGGTTGGGTACTTTGCCAAGGGACAGTATCTAAAAAAGAATGGGAAGATAGAGACGGATATTATTGGGGCTACCATACATTTACTGGTGAAAATGAATTTGAAGGAACAGAATTAAAGGTATGGTTTAAAAATGAAAACCATATTTCATGGAAAAATGGTGAAACATATGTTACAAGCCCAGATATGATAATTGTAGTTGATACTGAAACCTGTGAACCTTACACTAATAATAAAATCGAAGAAGGACAGAAAGTTACAGTACTTGCCCTTAAGGCACCCGAAGTTTTCCGCACACCAAGAGGAGTCGATATACTAGGGCCTAAAGCTTTTGGCTTTGATATAGATTATGTACCTATTGAAGAGATAATGAGCAAATAGAATCATTAATTACGAGCGTTGTTAGCAATACAGACTATCTGCCCATAATAGCTTTTCTTGGGCAGATAGTTTAACTAACATTAAATGGTAGCTTAGGACACAGGAGGGATGAAATGTTTAAAATATTAACTGAACAAGAGGTAAAGGATATTTTGGTTGGTTGTACTATATTAAGTACCGGAGGAGGCGGAGACTTAGCAAAGGGATTAAAACTAATCGAGGATGATTTTAAAGCTGGATTAGAATTTAGAATGTTGCCTTTAGAAAGCGTAAGGGACGAAGATTTGTTTGTTGCACCATACTTTTGTGGTTCTATCGGAGAGAGCGCAAAAGAGGGTAACTATTATAACTATCCCGAAATAGATAGGATGGAAACGGAGATAGCTGTGGAAACTCTTGAAAGATTTTTTGGAGAAAATATTAGCGGGATGATATCGATTGAGTATGGAGGACTTAATACAGCAGTGGCTTTATCTACAGCTGCTAGATTAAATAAATATATTGTAGATGCAGATGCTGCGGGTAGAGCAGTCCCTGATTTACAGTTTTCAACTTTCTATGTTAACCAAGTTCCCATATATCCTTTAGCTGTAGCTAATAAAATTGGTGATATTGCAGTATTTGAGAAAGTTGTCGATGATTTTAGGGCGGAAGATTTAGTTAGAGCTTTAGCAGTAGTAAGCGGTAATTTTATCGGAATGGCAGATCACCCTTGTAGAGGCAAGGAATTAAAAAAGTCTGTAATTCCTGGTGCATTGTCGTATGCAGGTAAGGTAGGGAAGGCCCAAAGAACTGCGGTTGAAAAAGGGGAGAATCCTATCGAAGCGATTCTTAAATCTGTAGATGGATTTTTATTGTTTGAAGGTATCGTGAAGGAAGATAGTAAATATGAGATTAAAGATGGTTTTACTACTGGAACTATAGAGATTTTTGGAAAAGACAGTTATGAAAATAGCCAATATAAAATATGGTATAAAAATGAAAACGTTATTTCTTGGAAAGATGATGAAGTGTCAGTAACAGTACCAGACTTAATTTGTGTTGTGGACAGAAAAACAGGATATCCAATTAACAATCCTTATTGCAAAAAAGGAATGGAAGTTGCTGTGTTAGGATTTAAAGCACCTGAATTTTGGTTGACAGAAAGAGGATTATCAATATTGAATCCTAAGTTTTTTGGTTTTGAAGTTGAACACATTCCAATTGAGAAAAAATTTTCGGATGTATCTATATAGAGGATAGTATGTAACTTTTGATGGAGGAAATCTTATGTTGATGAAACAAATACTAGACATATATGAATACATTGATGTCCAGGATGCAAATGGAGCAAGCATGAAAGAATATATGGAATCTCTTGGAGCTAAAGATGTTACTGTTAAAACTATTAGTACTGAAAAAGGAAAAACAGATTTCATAAGAATTAAAATTCCAGGGATAGAGGGTAAATCAAAAGGTATGAAGGCTCCAACTATAGGCATTCTTGGGAGATTAGGGGGTATAGGTGCTAGACCTGAAATGATTGGAATGGTCTCAGATGCTGATGGTGCAGTTGTTGCTTTGGCAGTAGCTGCCAAAATATTAGATATGCAGAAAAAAGGAGATTTTTTAAATGGAGATGTTGTAATATCTACTCATATATGTCCAGATGCACCTATTCAACCGCATGACCCAGTACCATTCATGGATTCACCTGTTGATATGGTTACAATTAATAGAGAAGAAGTGAGTGGAGATTTGGACGCTATATTGTCCATAGATACTACAAAGGGAAACAAAATCATTAATCATAGAGGTTTTGCTATTTCACCAACTGTTAAGGAAGGCTATATTTTAAAAGTAAGCGATGATTTACTGGACATAATGCAGATAACCACTGGGAAATTACCAGTTGTATTACCAATTACTATGCAGGACATTACCCCCTATGGTAATGATATTTATCATCTGAATAGCATAATGCAACCTTCTACTGCAACAAATTCTCCAGTGGTGGGAGTGGCTATAACCACTGAAACTCCTGTATCAGGATGTGCTACTGGCGCTAGCCATCCCTTTGATTTAGAGCAGGCTGCTAGATTTGTCCTTGAAGTAGCTAAAGCATATGGGCAAGGAAAATGCAAGTTTTATGATGAGCTTGAGTTTAAAAGACTAGTAGAGTTATATGGTAGTATGGGACATATTCAAACTTTAGGAAAGGGAAGATTGAAGTAAATAATAAATATAGTAATCAAAATCTACTCCCTACTATATAGATATATAAAAGTTGAGGATGAGGTTGTTTCATATCTCAAAAAATGATATGAAACGCCTCTATTTCTATGGGCTCTTTGTCAATAGTTGGGGTGGGATTTTCTTAAATCCCGCTCCATTACTATTTTTACCCTTATTTTTGTGTTATGATTGAGATGGATAGAATTACA
>JAPXKQ010000063.1:0-12568 GCA_033809995.1 Tissierellaceae bacterium | reverse complement strand
GCAAATATTATAATCGAACATATTACTTACAATAAAATAGATGAAGTATTTGATTCTAATATATTTACTGATAATAAACTAAAGGGAATACTAGGTAAAGATATGATAGAAACCAAGAGACATATCTATGACTATTTAAAATATGACTCATCTAAAGAAAAAGAATTTGCTGAGGAAATGGATATAAGACCTGAAGTAATTGTATATGCTAAATTACCAAGGGGGTTTTACATTCCAACTCCAGTAGGAAAATACAATCCGGATTGGGCTATTGTATTTGACGATAAAAAAGTTAAACATATTTATTTTGTTGCAGAAACTAAAGGGAAACTAGATTCCCTTGAATTTGATACAAGAGGTATTGAACGAGCTAAAATTCACTGTGCTAGAGAGCACTTTAAAAGGATTAGCAATGGAGATGTTAAATATGATGCTGTAGACAGTTATGAAATGTTAATGGGGAAGATAATGAAGTAAGGTAATGGAAGTATTGAATAAAGAGATTGTACGGGAAGTAAATGACGAGTAAAACGGTGTTTTGAGGAGTAAATAATTAATTTGACGAGTAAAAAGATAAATAAGAATTAACTAATCATGGAGTATGCTTGAAAAATGCAGTTTTAAAATATATGACGAGTAAAAAAGTGTTGTGAGCAGTAAATAAAGAGATATACCAGCAAATAGAGCAAATTTTGCACATGTTGCTTAGGATGGTAAATAAAGAATAGTATAGGATAAATTATATAAATCAGATTTTGATAAACTTTCAGAATTAACAAGAAAATAAATAATAAAACCACAAAGGAGGCACATCATGGCAGAAATAAAATATGATATAGTAGAAAAAATAGCAGTATTGTCAGAAAAAGGGACTTGGACAAAAGAGTTAAATAAAGTCAGTTGGAATGGTCGTGCAGCAAAATATGATATTAGAGATTGGAATCACGAGGAAGGCAAAATTGGTAAAGGTACTACATTATCCGATGAAGAGGCACAAGCGTTAAAGGATGCATTAAATAATATATTATAATATATATAATTTAGGGGTGGATTATCCACCCCTGTAATATTTCCTACCAAAATTATTTTTATTGATAAGACCACCTAATTTTGGGTATTATCATAATTGCTTAGCTTTATTAAAAAATGGGAGAGGATGTGTAAATAATATAGAATGTCAAATCAATCAAAAATTTTAGGCAACAAAGGTGAAATTATTAAGAAATTACTTTTTATTCTTATAGGCAATACGCTTTGTGCATTGGCTGTCAATGCTTTTTTTATACCAAGCAAGCTGTTGAGTGGGGGAGTAGGTGGAGTAGCTATTATGATTCAATATCTTACAGGTATCCCCACTGGTATAAGTGTATTTGTAATAAATATTCCTATTTTTTTAGTAGGAGCACGAATGGTAGATAGAGACTTTGCTATTTATGGCTTTATATCCATGTTTGTTTATTCAACTTTGCTTACCCTTACAAATGGTATAGGAGAATATCTTCCAGTAGATGATGTTATATTAAGAGCAGTATTCGGTGGAATTTTAAACGGTACGGGAATGGGGCTTATGTTTAGGCATAGAGCCAATCAAGGCGGTCTAGATATTATAGCTGCAATCATGAAAAGAAAATACAATGTAAATATTGGCTCAGCTTTAATGATGATAAATACGGTAATTATATCCCTTGCATCAATTTTATTCGGGCTTAGTTCTGCTATGTATACTTTAATTGCTATGTATATTGCGTATCAGGTTTTAGATAAAGTTCAAATAGGTTTTAATGTGAAGAAAAATGTTATAATAGTATCAAGTCAATCAGAAAAAATAGCCAATGAAATAATCTCAAAGGTAAATAGAGGTGTTACTTTTCTAGAAGGAATGGGTGCTTATTCAAAAGAAAATAAACAAATCATTTATTGTATAATTACATCAAATGAGGTAATTAAGGTAAAGAATATCGTTGATGAGATTGACCCTACAGCATTCTTGATTATCAATGATGTAGTAGAGGTAAAAGGAAGTAGCTTTAAAAGTATTGGAATTTAATTTTATTGGAGGGAAAAGATGCTTACAATAGGTTGTCATTTATCTACATCAAAGGGTTTTGAGGCAATGGGAAAGGATGCATTAAGTATTGGTGCAAATACTTTTCAGTTTTTTACTCGTAATCCAAGAGGAAGTAAAGCAAAGGACATAGATCCAAATGATGCGAAGAAATTATTAAAAATAATGGAAGAAAATAATTTTGGGAAATTAGTGGCTCATGCCCCATATACCCTAAACTCTTGCTCAGATAAGGTTCAAACAAGAGAGTTTGCAAAACTAGTAATGGAAGATGACTTAAAAAGAATGGAGTATTTACCAAATAATTATTATAATTTTCATCCTGGTAGTCATGTGGGGCAGGGTGTCGAAATTGGTATACAATATATTATAGATTTATTAAATGAAATATTGACACCAGAGCAAACAACGATAGTACTTTTAGAAACAATGGCTGGTAAGGGTACTGAAATTGGGAGAAGCTTTGAAGAATTGAAAAGAATATTGGACGGTGTAAAACTCGTCGATAAAATGGGCGTATGCCTTGATACATGTCATATCTATGACGCAGGTTATGATATTGTAAATGATTTAGATGGGGTTTTAGATGAGTTTGACAGGATTATAGGTCTAGATAAACTATATGCAATTCATGTAAATGATAGCAAAAACCCATTTTACAGCCAAAAGGATCGACACGAAAAGATTGGAGAAGGTAGTCTGGGATTGGATACTATAGTGAAGGTAATCAACCATCCTAAGTTAAGACATCTTCCATTCAATTTAGAAACACCTAATGACTTGGAAGGGTATGCTAAAGAAATTAAAATTTTGAGGGAGAGTGTAGATAGTGGTTGAGACTCATAATCCCAAGATTTTTACAAAATTTAAAAGATTTGATAATACTGGAGAACAGACAGATTTTGAAATTAAGGGAAATGAGAACTTAATCATCAAGGGAGACAATCTATTTGTTCTCCATTCTCTTATACCCAAATATAAGGGTAAAGTTGATTTAATATATATAGATCCTCCATATAATACAGGAAGAGAATTCAATTATAATGACAATTTTGATAGTTCGAATTGGCTAAGCTTTATGGAAAAGAGACTTAAGGTAGCAAGGGAACTATTACATGACAACGGAAGTATTTATATAAATATTGATTATAATGAAGTACATTATTTAAAGGTTCTTATGGATGAGATTTTTGGACGAGAGTGTTTTCAAAGAGAAATAATCTGGAGGATTGGGTGGATATCAGGCTTTAAGACCATGGCAAATAATTATATAAGAAATCATGATACAATTCTATATTATACTAAAAACCCTAATGAATATACCTTTAACAAAATATACAATACAATAGGAGATTATAGTGAAAGGTTTAATCATAACAGTAAGAAAAAGATTGAGGCATATCTTAAAAAATTTGATATAGATGAAAAAGAAATTAAAAAGTTTATAGAATTTATTTCAGTGGTAGGTCTACCCCAAAAGTATCCCTTAGAAGACACCTGGAATTCTAGTATATATGATAAATTAAACAGTATAGCCATTACTTCATATTCCCATGAGAAAGTTTCAAAGATGTTAAATGTCGAGGAATTTAAGGGACAAAAATCAGAGCAATTGCTTAAGAGAATAATTGAAGTTTCTACTGATGAAAAGGATTTAGTTTTAGATTTCTTTGCTGGGACAGGTACCACCTGTGCAGTGGCCCATAAATTGAATAGAAGATATATAGGTATTGAAATTCAAGATTATGCTGAAAATATCATAGTCGAAAGATTGAAAAAGGTTATTGAAGGGGATAAATACGGAATTTCTAAAAAGGTAAATTGGGAGGGTGGGGGTAGCTTTTTATATTTAGAGTTATTAAAGTATAATAATACATACATAAATTTAAGTGAAATTGATAATAGCCTTTATCAAATTTCAAATCTAGATAAAATGTTTAACAAAAAGTTTTATTGCCTAGAAAAATAGGGTGGAAATTGGATTCCACCCTATTTGAATTTAAAACATCATTCCTTCAACTACTAGCTTTTCATTCCATAAAAGTTTAGAATATTTAACATTTAGTTCATCGTTTTTAGCCTGCACATCTACTCTTACATATACTTCGATTCCTTCTGAATCAAACTTATCAAAATCATCTAAATTTTCTTCAGGTTTTCCCATCCTAACTGATGGTTGTGGTTCTCCGACGCCTCAGGAAGAGCATCCTTCTAGCCAAAGGGTTATAGCATTACTACCTTTTGACTTAATAAATTTTACCGCCTTTGGATCCAAAGTTACTTTCATTTAAATCCCTCCATTTAGCTTTCTGTATTAATTTCTCTATTGTAAACATCTAGATTTAATTCACCCATTAACTTACTAGATACGAGTCCAGCTAACATTGAGTCACTAACATTTACCAAGGTACGACCCATATCAATCAATGGTTCAATAGCTATCAATAAACCTACTAATCCCACTGGTAATCCCATAGCTGAAAGAACAGTTAATGCTGCAAAGGTTGCACCCCCACCTACACCTGCGATACCAAATGATGCTAATGCTGTCACTATTATTAGCTTAATAAGAAATGCTGGTGCCATTGGATTGATTCCAACAGTTGGTGCTATCATTACTGCAAGCATTGCAGGATAAACCCCTGCACATCCATTTTGACCGATACTTGTACCGAGTGATGCTGAAAGGTTTGCATGACCACTTGGTACTCCAAGTTTTTCTATCTGCGTTTCAATATTAATTGGCAATGTTCCTGCTGATGACCTAGAACTAAAAGCAAACATTAAAGCTGTTCCAGCTTTTCTTACATAAGTTATTGGGTTTAATCCAAATATTAATAATATAATTAAGTGTACTACAAAAACTATTGCCAATGCAACATAAGAAGCAATAACAAAGTTTATCAACCTTAATATCTCCAAAAAATTACTTGTTGATACCATTCTTGTCATAAGAGCTAATACTCCATAAGGGGTAAGTCTTAAGACCATTGTTACAAGTCTCATTACAACATCGTGAAGTGCTTGGATAATTTTTGTGAAAGTCTCTGCCGACTCTGGTTTGGTATTTCTAATCCCTATTGTTGCTACAGCAATAAATACTGCAAATACTACGACGGATAGGGTGGCTGAACTACCTTGACCAGTCATAGAGTAAAATGGATTGGTCGGTATAATCTCTATGATTTGTTCTTGTATTGGTTTTGATTGAAAATCTTCCAATCGAGTTTCTAGACCTGCTCCAGCTTTCTGCTCAGCTTCCCCTGATTGCAATCCTTCAGCTGAAAGGTTAAATATACTTGCAGTACCTGCACCGATAAATGCGGATATTGCGGTTGTTATCAATAGTATTGCTATAATCTGTGTTGCCATTTTTCCTAAGTTTTTAGAATCTTGATTTATAATTGCACTTGTAATTGAAACGAAGATAAGTGGAATGACTACCATTCTTAATAGCCTTACATATCCTGTTCCAATAACTGCAAACCAGCTATTTGATTTTATCACTATATCTGATGTAGCTCCAAATGTTATTTGGAGTACAGCTCCAAATACTATACCCAAAGCCATTGCTAATAAGACTCTTACAGTAAAGGAAACATTTCGTTTCTTTAGAAAGATTAGACCATAAACAATGGCTAACATAACTATTATGTTGATAATAACAGCTAATGTCGTATTCATAAATTCAACTCCTTTTTAGATTTTTAAAACATACTAAAATACTATGAATAATAATGAAAAAAAATACTTACATTTTTAAATAAAGAGATCCCTCCACGTTGGTCAGGTTGGACACCTTCAGCTATTTGTGAATAGAGTAAGCTTTAAACTCTAACAATTCAACATCTTTCGAAAGGAAATCATCTTTAATAGGTTCTTCTCTCATTAGGTCGGTACTTAGATACTTTTTACTATCGTCAGGGAATACTGTAACCACTGTTGAATCTGTACCTAGTTTTTCTTGAGCAATTAATGCCCCTAAGAAATTTGCCCCAGATGAAATACCAACTCCTAATCCTAGTTTGCATGATAGATTTTGTGCCATAATTATTGCATCTCCATCATCCACGCTTATTATATCATCAAGTTCATCTAATCTCACGATTTCTGGTATAAACTCATCGGATATACCTTGAATCCTATGTGCCCCAACTTTGTGCCCAGTTGATAGTGTTGGTGAATTTGATGGTTCAAGTGGATATGCCTTAATTTCTGGATTTCTTTCTTTTAGGTATTTGCTAATACCCATTATGGTACCACCTGTACCTACACCTGCTACTATAGCATCAGGTATTAGTCCTAAAGCCTCTAGCTGACACCATATTTCTGGACCAGTCGTTAGATAATGGGCTTCAATATTGTCCATATTTGAAAATTGACAAGGTAGGAAAACATCATTATCTTCTTCTTTTAGCTTTCTAGTCATTTCTATGCTGCCTAGGAACCCTCCTTGCTCCTTATTTACCAATTCTATATTTGCACCAAAGCTTCTTATTAATTTTTTTCTTTCGTCGCTTAACCAATTTGGCATAAATATAGTAACCTTATGACCTAGTAGAGTTCCTATTGCTGAAAAGGAAATCCCTGTATTTCCACTTGTGGCTTCTGCAATTCTACATCCAGGCTTTATACTTTTATTCATATAAGCCTTTCTTAATATATGCAAAGCCATCCTATCTTTGATACTGCCAGTAATATTATAATTTTCTGCTTTTGCATATATTTTTCTTTTTTTACCTTTATATTTAAAACTTATTTCTAGCATTGGTGTATTACCAATAAGACAATTTAATCCTTCAAATCTCTTTAGTATAGCACTATTGTTCATTGTAATCACCCTTTCTGTGTAGGTTTTTATACTAGTTGTATGCTTTTTTATACCCACTTAATTTGATTATATACAGTTATGAACAAAAAAGGTACAGGTAGTTTCTAACATACCTGCACCAATCTTAGCATTATTTGTATTTTACTTGATGGTAAACTTTTTTACCTTTTCTTATTAAAATCTTTCCATCATTAAAATCATCTAAAGTAACTTGTTTGTCATTTGTCTCAACTTTTATATCGTCAATAGTGATGCCACCTTGCTCAATCAATCTACGCCCTTCACTATTTGTTTTGATAAGCCCTGTATCTCTTAAAAGGTCAATAATCCCTATACCTTTTTCAAATATGGATTTTTCCATTTCTGTTGTGGGAATGGAGCCTTCTTCCGCGCCACCGCTAAAAAGTGCCTTTGCTGCAAGTTGAGCCTTGACTGCTTCTTCTTCGCCATGGACAGCTTTTGTAACTTCAAATGCCAATACTTCTTTTGCCTTATTTATTTCTGCACCTTCTAATGCTCCAAGTCTTCTAACCTCATCCATTGGTAAGAAAGTTAGTAGAGCTAAGAACTTTTCAACGTCCCTATCATCTGTATTCCTTAGATATTGATACATTTCATATGGTGGTGTCTTATTTGGGTCTAGCCAGATTGCTCCTTTTTCTGTTTTACCCATTTTTGTCCCTGATGCTGTGGTCAACAATTTGAATGTCATACCATATGAATTACCTTTTTCCAATTTTCTAATGAGTTCATATCCTCCAAGGATATTTGACCATTGATCACTTCCACCCAATTGTGCGATACAATTGTGATGTCTGTATAGGTACAAGAAGTCGTAGGATTGCATCAACATATAACCAAACTCAAAGAATGTAAGACCTTCTTCCATTCTATTCTTGTAGCAATCAAATGTTAACATTCTATTTACTGAAAAATGAACTCCTATTTCCCTCATAAACTTAACAAAATTTAAATCAAGAAGCCAATCAGCATTATTTACCATAAGTGCTCTGTCTTCGCTAAAGTCTAAGAAATGAGAAAATTGTTCCTTAAATCTACTTGCATTGTAATCAATCATTTCCTTAGTCATTACTTTTCTCATATCTGTTTTACCTGATGGGTCACCAATCATTGTTGTACCGCCACCAAGCAATGCTACAGGTTTATGACCAGCTCTTTGCATATGCATCATTACCATGATTTGAAGGAAATGTCCTAGGGTTAAACTGTCTGCTGTTGCATCAAAGCCTATATAAAATGTGATGGATTCCTTCCCTAAAAGCTCTCTAAATTCTTCTTCATGTGTAACTTGGTCAATATAACCTCTTTCTTCTAAAATATCAAATACATTCCTCATAAAATCAACTCCTTTTTCAATTCATAATCAACAATTTACAATAAAAAAGGGTTATTTCTCGTCTAAGGACGAGGAATAACCCGTGGTACCACCTTAATTTGCATAAAGCCTTAAGTCACGTAACGTGTGATAAACGCAAGTCAACTTGAACTCAGAACTTTGTAATTCGATAATCATTTAGTTTTAGACCTCTCACCATAAGTCTATTCTCTGTGAAACATCCAATGATTATCTACTGTAGTCATCATCGCTTTTTTTAATTGTTATAATATTAATATATTTATAGGAATTTGTCAAGAAAAAGAGGACATTTTAGTCCTCTACTTTCAATTCAACACTATTTTCCCATAATCCATGAATATTACAATAACTAGTCGCATAGATTGTGCCAGATTTTGCCGCTCTAAATTTAGTTGTTACATATGGATGAGTGTATATTTCACTTTCACCATGAGCTGAAAAAGTATAGCTGCCGATTTCAACAGGGAACTTATTTCCTTCTTGATGGAAATATACCTTAATCCAAGATATGTAATGCTCTAATGTATTTGGATGTGGGATTTCCTCCCCAACTAAAACTCTAACTTCAAAATCTTCTCCAGCCTTTACAGTTTCTGGTGCATGGATTACAGGTACGTGTTTTTCACCCTTCCAATCTCCACTTTGATATAAAGAACCTAAATTTTTCATTAATTAAACCTCCTAATTATAATTATTAAATACCTTTCTATATATTATCCTATACCCAGTTATTTTTATACTTACACAAGTTTTTTTAGTAAAAGAAGAGACAATAGAGTATAATGAAATTAGCATATTAAGGAGTGAGTATACAATGGAGAAAATTGATTTAATTGCAACTACTACATTTGGGTTGGAAGCAGTTGCAAAAAGAGAACTAATGAATTTAGGATATAATGATTTGAAGGTAGAAAACGGTAAAGTAGAGTTTAGAGGCTCATTAAAGGATATAGCAAGGACTAACATATGGTTAAGAACTGCTGATAGGGTATTATTAAAAATGGGCGAATTTAAAGCATTATCTTTTGAAGAATTGTTTCAAAATACTAAAGCACTTCCTTGGGAGGAGTGGATTCCTGAAGATGGAAACTTTGTCATAGAGGGAAAGAGTGTAGATTCTAAATTGTTTAGTATATCTGATTGTCAAAGAATAGTTGAAAAGGCAATAGTTGAAAAACTTAAAACAAAGTATAATGTCGAGTGGTTTAAAAAGACAGGGGCAAAATATACAGTTGAAGTTTCACTTTTAAAGGATATTGCAACTTTGACTATTGATACATCAGGAGAAGGTCTGCACAAAAGGGGATATAGAGATAGGGCAGGGGATGCCCCTATTAAAGAAACTCTAGCTGCTGCTATGATTCTTTTAAGCTATTGGAACAAGGATAGAGTGCTTCTAGATCCACTTTGTGGTTCTGGAACAATTCCCATTGAAGCAGCAATGATAGGGAAAAATATAGCTCCAGGATTGGATAGAAAATTTGCAGCAGAAATGTGGGAAAAGATTGATAAAGAATATTGGTCTGAGGTTAGAAAAGATGCATTTAGTGCTATAGACAACAATGTAAAGCTTCATATTCTGGGTTGCGATATAGACAAAAGGTCTATATTAAGAGCAAGGGACAATGCTGCAAATCTAGGTCTAGAAGATGATATTGCCTTTTTTATGAAGGATATGCGGGATGTAGATTTAAACGATGAATATGGGGTAGTAATAACTAATCCACCTTATGGTGAAAGAATCGGAGAAAAGGAAGAAGTAACTAAGCTATATATTGATTTAGGTAAAAAATTTAGAGAACTAAAAACGTGGTCTGTCTATGTTATTACTTCTGATGAAGACTTTGAGGAAAAATATGGTAAAAAAGCAGATAAAAAAAGAAAGTTATTTAATGGAAGAATAAAAGTTGATTATTATCAATATTATGGACCTAGACCACCAAAAAATGTTTAGGAGGAATTTCAATGAATATTTATACTAAGACAGGAGATAAGGGTACTACTTCATTATTTGATAATGTAAGAGTATCAAAGGATGATATTAGAGTTGAAAGCTATGGTACTGTAGACGAACTGGGTTCATTTTTAGGCTTGGCTAAAAATTATGTAGAAGATGAAATGATGTATAATCAAATCCAAGACATACAAAACAAATTATTTACTGTTGCAACAAATTTAGCAACTGAGGACACAAATAAAGTTAAGTACCATATATTAGAAGAAGATATATTGAATCTGGAAAAACTTATAGATTTATATATGGGCAAATTAAACAATCCCACAGGTTTTATTGTCCCAGGCACCAACAAAAAATCCTCATATCTACATGTGGCACGAACTGTCTGTAGAAGAGCAGAAAGAAGAATAATATCTCTTTCTGGTGTGGCTTATGTAGACCCTTTGGTACTAAAATATGTTAATAGGCTTTCCGATACATTGTATGCAATGGCAAGATTTCTAGAGGATAATCAAATAAGTGTTAAATATTAAATTGTAATAGATATTGTTTTTTTTACAAATTTGTAATAAAGTAATCTTAAATTTCTATAGTATTTTTTGGTATTATATTATACAATGGATATACAAAGGGAGAGGTTAGCACAAAGATAATAAAAAAGCTTGTTAATATATTAACAATGTGGGTGATTATATGTTGAAAAAAGAGAATTTTTCATTGTCGCAAAATATAAAAAAATTTGGGGTGTTAGATTATCCTATCTTAGATGGTATGGTAGACTGGGTTAGAGTTATAGATAGAGAGGGCAATATTATATATGCAAATAAAGCTATGCAGAAGGCTTTTGGTGAGCATATAATTGGATCTAAATGCTATCAATTGTTATGCAATGAAAAAAGATGTGATTTTTGTATAGGTAATAGAACTTTATTAACTGGTGAGGTTTTACAAAAAGAAGAAGTAATAAAAGGTAGATATTATTCTGTTAAAAGTTCTCCAATAAAAAACTCTGAAGGTGATATTGTTGCATCCGTAGAGGTATTTAGGGATGTCACTAGAGAAAGAAGACTTGAGTTAGAACTTGTCAATAAAAATGCGAAAATGATTAATGATTTGGAGTTTGCAAAGAGAATTCAAGAAAGAATATTACCTAAAAAAGGCTTTGTTGAAAATATAAAAATAGACTATATATATAAGGCATCAGGTGTTTTAAGCGGGGATATGTTTGATATATTTTATATTGACGATGAAAATATAGGAATCTATATAAGCGATGTGGTTGGTCATGGCATTGCTGCATCTATGATGACAATGTTTATCCGCCAAACCATGCGAGCTATAAAAGATGACATATTAAGCCCATCTGTAGTACTGACAGAACTTCATAGAAGGTTTACTATACTTGGATTAGAAGCTGATAAATATTTTACAATATTTTATGGGGTTTATAATAAAAATAATCATACTTTTAGGTTTGCTAATGCAGGGCACAACTGTGCGCCAATCAAATACAATGATGACTATTTGGAGCTTTTAGAAATGAAAGGATATCCTATCACATTATTATTTGATGAGATTGAGTATGAAGAAAAGTATGTTAAGTTAGACAAACATGATAAGATACTATTCTACACAGATGGTATAACAGAAGCGAAAGATTATCAGGGCAATGAATTTGGTGTAGAAGGAGTTATAGACATAATAAATAAAAATCCAAATGATTTATTAGCAGAAATAGATAATAAAATCATTAGTCATAATTGGGGAGAACAAAAAGATGATTTTGCCCTGGTATTGATGGAAGTTTTAAAATAAAACCTAGAATTCTTTTCTAGGTTTTATTATAACAGTAGAAAAGTTCTACTTTTAATCTTTTGGTAACGGAACTTTTCGTTATGAGTTTCATATAGGAAACTAGTGTTAGATGGTGGTTTTCCATCTAATACTTAGTTGAACTTATCCTTTAGGGCGAAAAGCTACCTTAATATATCTTTAGATGCTTTTCTTATAAGAGGAAAAGTTTCAGAAAGGGAGGGTTTTTATGGGTATAAGATTAGATTATTCACATAGTTTTATTAAAGAGCATGAAATAAATAATTTAATACCATCAATTGAATTTAATCATAATCAACTTCATTCAAAAACTGGTGCTGGAAATGACTTCTTAGGTTGGATTGATTTGCCCGAGAATTATAATAAGGAAGAGTTCAATAGAATTAAGAAATCAGCTGAGAAAATTAAGTCTGATTCTGATGTGTTGATTGTAATTGGCATAGGCGGCTCCTATTTAGGTACGAGAGCCTGTGTAGAAGCACTAACCCATTCATTTCACAATTT
>JAPXKQ010000062.1:0-12649 GCA_033809995.1 Tissierellaceae bacterium | reverse complement strand
TAGTTTATTCCCTACTTTAGAAAACAATGAAGAATACATTAAAAGAGAAGGTGAGTATTTACTAGAAGTTTTAAATGATGAAAGTCTAGTTAAAAAGGTTCAATCATTTGCTAAGAAAAATGCTTATGTGGACACAGATAAAAAAACATATCAGGCAATGGAAGCATTGATTCATAATCTAAATACAATGCATTCAAGAGCTGGAGCTCAAATTCCATTTAGCTCAATCAATTATGGAACAGATACTTCTGCAGAAGGAAGAATGGTTGTTAGAAATCTTCTTTTATCTACAGAAAGGGGCTTGGGTAATGGAGAGACACCTATATTCCCAATCCATATATTCAAGGTTAAAGAAGGAGTAAATTACAATTTCGGTGATAAAAACTATGATTTATTTAAACTGGCTTGCAGAGTTAGTGCTAAAAGATTGTTTCCTAATTTTTCATTTATAGATGCTCCATTTAATCTTCAGTACTATAAACCAGGTAAACCTGAAACAGAAGTTGCATATATGGGATGTAGAACTAGGGTGATTGGTAATGTATATGACAGAACTAAAGAGATAGTAAATGGAAGAGGAAATTTAAGTTTCACAACAGTAAATTTACCTCGTATTGGATTAGAAAACAAAGGAGATATTAAGGGCTTTTATAAGCAACTAGATGAAACAATTGATCTTGTAATAGCACAGCTTCTTGAAAGATTTGAAATCCAAGCAAGGAAAAAGGTTCTAAATTTTCCATTCTTAATGGGACAAGGTATATGGCTAGACTCCGACAAATTAAACTGGAATGATGATATAAGAGAAGTATTAAAGCATGGAACTCTTTCTATGGGATTTATCGGACTTGCTGAATGTCTAAAAGCATTAATTGGAGAGCATCATGGCGAATCTAAAGCTGCACAAAAGCTAGGCTTAGAGATTATCTCACATATGAGAAAGAGAATGGATGAAGTTTCTGATGAATATCAGATGAATTTTACCCTAATAGGTACACCAGCTGAAGGGACAGCAGGAAGATTTGTTAAAATGGATAGAGGAATATTTGGAAATCTTCCAGGTATTACAGATAGAGAGTACTATACAAATAGTTTCCATATCCCAGTGTACTTCAATATAAAGGCTATTGATAAGATTAGACTAGAAGCTCCATATCATGAATTAACAAATGCGGGACATATTACTTATGTTGAACTTGATGGAGACCCTACTATGAATTTAGATGCATTTGAAAAGATAATTAGAGCTATGAAAGAGTATGGAGTAGGTTATGGTTCAATAAATCATCCAGTTGATAGGGACCCAGTATGTGGATATACTGGAATAATAAACAACACATGTCCAAGATGTGGAAGAGAAGAAGGAGATATTAAGTTTGAAAGAATTAGAAGAATAACTGGGTATCTAGTTGGAACCTTAGATAGATTTAATGATGCAAAGAGGGCTGAAGAACATGATAGAGTTAAACACTTCTCCTGTTCAACTAAATAACCCAAAGAGTCATACCGAGCGCAGTCGAGGTATCTCCGTTCTTAGAATAGCAGGAATAGAAGAAGAGTCAATAGTTGATGGACCTGGTATAAGGCTAGTTGTATTTACCCAAGGATGCAGCCATAAGTGTAAAGGATGTCATAATCCTAAAACACATAATTATGCTGGGGGATATGATATGGATATAAATGATATAATAAATATGGTAAAATCCAATCCTCTATTAGATGGGATTACAATAAGTGGGGGAGAGCCCTTTGAACAGGCCTTATACGCAAGTCAATTAGCTAAGAAGGTCAAGGAATTAGGTTTAAACGTTATAACATATACTGGCTATACATTTGAAGAGATAATGTCCAACTTAATAAATAATGATGGGTATAGAGAATTGCTCCTAGAAACAGATATATTAATTGATGGAAGATTTGAAATCACACAGAGGGATTTAACACTTCCTTTTAGAGGTTCAAGTAATCAAAGAATTATAGATGTAAAAAATTCAATTATAAGTAAAGAGATAATATTATACAGGGGTGAAAATTATGTTTAAATTAGATCCGATAAAGAAAATGAATGAGGAAGAAAGACTTAAATATATGTTAATACTCCTAAAAGGTCAACTAAGTTCAGAGAAAGATGACCTAGCAAATATATCTAATACTACAGGTATTATAAATGCTTGTGTAGACAATCTAAATTGGGCTGGTTTTTATATTTTAAGGGAAGATGAATTGGTATTGGGACCTTTCCAGGGGTTGCCAGCATGTAATAGAATTGCCATAGGTAAGGGTGTATGTGGAACAGCTGTAGCAGCTAGAGAGGTTCAATTAGTGCCAGATGTTCATTTGTTCCCAGGGCATATAGCTTGTGATTCTGCATCCAATTCTGAATTGGTAGTCCCCATTATAAAAGATGAAAAAGTAATTGGAGTTTTAGATTTAGATAGTCCAATCAAAGATAGATTTTCTGATTTACATGTTGAGTATTTTTCTAAATTAGTCGGTGAATTAAATAAGCATATTAATTGGGATAATATTTAAAAAGCTTAGCCTTTGTGCTAAGCTTTGTTTAAGAAATAATTAACCTAGGGGGATAATATGGATATATTTGAGTTACCTTATATACTTAAAGAAAGCATTGATAAAGCTAATAAGATATTAAATACCCATAGCAAGATAAAGTTTACAGAGGAGTTAATAATTAAAGATAATAAATCTACTGATAACATTATTTATCATGGGGACAATATTGATGTAATAAGAGATTTATTGGATAAAGGATATAGGAAGAAGATTGATTTAATCTACATTGATCCTCCATTTTTCACTATGGAGAATTATAACAACAAAATACAAGTTCTAAGCAATGGTGAAAAAATAAATATCGAATATCTTGCCTATAAAGATACATGGAAAAATGGGTTTAAAGAATATTTGGAGATGCTTACCGTTAGGCTATATCTGATGCATGAACTACTATCGGATAAAGGTACAATTTACGTACATATTGACTTTAGAAGTGTTCACTATATAAAAATCATTATGGATTACATATTTGGACAAGAAAACTTTTTGAATGAAATAATTTGGGCATATAAATCAGGAGGTACATCCTATAAATATTTCTCTAGAAAACATGATAATATTTTAGTCTATACAAAATCTCAAAACTATATATTCAATCCCCAAAAAGAAAAGTCATATAATAGAGGATTTAAACCATACAGATTTAAAGGCGTTAAAGAATATGAGGATGAATTAGGTTGGTATACATTGGTAAACTTAAAAGATGTGTGGAATATTGATATGGTTGGTAGAACATCTAGGGAAAGGGTGGGTTATGATACTCAAAAACCCGAAGCTCTACTTGAAAGGATCATTCTTTCTTCATCAAATGAAGATTCAATTATCGCTGATTTCTTTGCAGGAAGTGGTACAACCCTAAAGGTTGCAGAAAGATTGAATAGAAGATATATAGGCTCAGATATGGGCAATTCCTCAATATTGACAGTAAAAAAGAGGCTTGCAAAATCATATAGACTAATGAATATATCTAGTAATTGGGATAAAAAAAAGTTATCATATGATTTTAACCTTAACAAGGTTAATGAGGATTTATATAAAGCAAATTTAAGCCTTCAAAATTTTGCTATTAATTTGGATAATGTTAAATTGAATAATAAACATATTGATATAATTAAAAATATAACAGAAAAAGATTCATTAGCACTAATTGATTATATTGGTGTTGGAGTTTTAGATGAAATACCGTATATCATTTTTGAAGAATATAGAAACCTAAATAAGTTAAGAATAGATACTAAACTATCCTTTGATTTATCTACTAATTTGGAAGGACCATTATATATTAAAATCATTGATATATTTGGCAATACTATATATAGCCTATTGGAATAAGATAATATTAAATTATTAAAATTAATATGTACATCTTTGGTAAAATAGGTTATTATATGCATATAATAAAAAAACATTAAAGGAGAATCGATATGAACGATAAAGAACATGGTTGCAATTGCGGACACGAACATGATCACAATCAAGAAGATATTGATATTATTTATTTAACACTAGATGATGACACTGAATTAGAGTGTGAGGTACTCGGAATTTTTGAGGTGGAAGATAAGGAGTATATTGCTTTATTACCATTAGATGAAGAAGATGCTGATGTATTATTATATCAATATGAAGAAATAAGTGATGAAGAATTCAACCTAGCTCAAATAGAAGATGATGAAGAATTTGATTTAGTTTCAGAAGCTTTCAATGCATTGTTTATGGAAGATGATTATGATTACGAAGATTATGACGAAGAGGAAGAAGAATAATAATATGAATTAAGTACTTTGCTTTAGCAAGGTACTTTTTCATAGGTGGGGTGTAGAATTGGCAGATATAAAAGTATATAATACTTATTCAAATTATTTACAAAAAACATATGGTGAGAAAGTTTATAAGTTACCAATAAGTTTACCTCTCACATGTCCAAATAGAGATGGATGTATTAGTTATGGTGGGTGCACTTTTTGTGGCGAAGAGGGGGGGTCATTTGAAAATCTACCAAATTCATTGGAGGTCAAGGAGCAATTAATAAAGAATAAAGAATATATAACAAATAAATATAAAGCTAAAAAATTCATAGCATATTTTCAAAACTTCTCAAATACTTATCTACCATTAGAGGATTTTAAATCATATATTAAAGAATCAATCATAGATGATGTAGTTGGCATTTCAATATCTACAAGGCCTGATTGTATAAACGATAAATACTTAGAATTTCTTAAAGAAATTGAATTGGAAAGAAGTGTTGATATTATTTTTGAACTTGGGCTTCAAACTGTTAACTACCATACATTGGTCAAAATCAACAGAGGTCATACCTTGGGAGAATTTATTGATGCAGTTTTAAGGATTAAAAGATATGGATTTAGGGTATGTACTCATTTAATACTAAATTTACCTTGGGATGATAAACTAGATATAATTGAAAATGCAAAGATAATATCAGCTTTGGGAATTGATGAAATTAAGCTTCATAGTTTATATATAGTAGAAGGTACTACTATGGCTGAACAATATAAAAGCAATAAAATCGATTTGATTTCTAAGGATGAATACATCAACCGGGTGATAATCTTTTTAGAGCATCTAGATCCAGCTATAGTTATTCAGAGAATAATTGGAAGAGCACCGGAGGAAAACACTCTATTTGTCAATTGGAGCGAATCGTGGTGGAGGATTAGAGATGAGATTGTATCAAAGATGGAATTGATAGAAACCTATCAAGGAAAAAAATTTAATTATTTAAATGGAAAAGGACTTAAAAAGTTTGTCCAAATCTGATATAATAAAAATATAAAGTAAGAAATTTGTCGAATTATAAAATTTAAAATAAATTTAGAAAGGTTAGGTGGTCAATATGGTTAAGTTTATTTTAGGTGCAAAAGGTTCAGGCAAAACCAAATGGTTGATTGACAATGCCAACAAGGATATGAAGGAAGGCAATGGAAATATTGCTTTTATTGATGTGGATGATGAACACATTTTTACTTTAGATTATAATGTACGACTTATAAATGCCATGGAGTTCAATATATTAAATGTTGAATCTTTCTATGGCTTTTTATGTGGAATTATGGGCATGGATTATGACTTAGAAAAGATTTATGTAGATGGAATTTATAAGGCTATGAATTTAGAAATAAAGGATTTAGAATATCTTCTAATGAGTTTAGATAAACTTTCGGATAAGTATAATACAGACTTTTTCATCAATGTAGATTATCAATTAAAAGATATACCTGATAATTTAAAAGAATATTGTATGGAATTACAATAAAAATGATTTCGTTTTACAATAATTAGGGGACGGCTTCCACGCCGTTCCCTAATTTCACTCTTTATGTCGCAGGATGAAAAGTTGCACAATCAGTTTCTTCTGATGTTTCTGCATTTCTAGGTCTTATTTCAATTTTATTTGCTGTGCAATGGTCACCATCTTTATAGTAGTGACAGGTATTAACTATGCATTTTACACCATCTAATACATCAGTTCTTTCCATAATATCCTCCTTACAAATTTTTAAGTATGCTCATATTTTAGTTTAAGTAAAATTATTTATTTTATACTCATTTTAATATTTTATAACGAATAGGAAAGTTCTACTTTTTAATCTTTTTAATAATGGAACTTTCTGTTATGAGTTTCAAGAAAAGCTACCTTAATGCATCACTAGAAGCTTTTCTTATTAAATGATATAGTATAAGATGAGGATAGTACGATTCAATTGTCTAATGATAGGGAATTAGATGCTTTAAAAAGTAGTGGTGTATAGAAAAAACTATAATTTTAAATGGAGGGAAATCTTATTATATGAGGTATGAACAGGAGCTTAAGGAAATTATACTTTCAAATAATTGGTTTATGGAAGTATTAAGGGTAAAATAATAAAAATAGATTCGATAAAAGATATAGTAAAATATTTATAGATTATTCTAGAATAAAGTGGCTAGGAGAAACAATTAAAGGAGGAATATATGATAACTATAGACCATTTAAACAGATACGTTTCAAATGTAGATAAGTTTATTGATTTTTATAGGGATGTTCTTGACTATGAATTAATTGATAAAGGTATAAAAGGAAATGGGAAAAACTATGCAATTCTTAAGGGTGATGGACATGAATTATTTATTTCTGAAAAAGATAATTTTATAGTAGAAACAGAGCAAAATTTTAGACATATTGGCTATTTTATTGAAAATGTAGATGAACTTTTAGAAAGATTAAAATTAAAAGGATATCTAGATCAAGAACAGAAAATTATAGTTAAACCATTTTCAAGGCAGTTTTATATAAAAGATCCAGATGGATTTGAGATAGACTTAATTCAATGGACAGATAAGAATAAATTTTATAACTATTTAAAGGGTAAAAATAATGAATATATATTTGAATCCCCTAGATTAGGGTTTAGAATGTGGAAGGAATCAGATAGAGCATTATTTGCTAAGATGAATGCTAGTAAGGAAGTAATGAGATACTTTCCAAAAACTTTAAATTCTGAAGAAACTGATGATTTTCTCAATAGGCTACAAGAACATTTTAAGGAAAATGGATATGGCTTATGGGCAGTAGAAATAAAAGATACTAAAGAATTTATAGGATTTATTGGGATTTTAAATGCGACCTTTGAGGCTGATTTTACACCATGTGTTGAAATAGGATGGAGATTGGATAATAAATATTGGAATAAGGGATATGCAACAGAAGGAGCTAAGGCATGTTTAGAATATGGATTCAATAAGCTGAATTTAGATACCATATATTCTTTTACAGCACAAATAAACAAACCCTCTGAAAATGTTATGAAGAAAATAGGTCTAAAGAAAATTGGAGAATTTGAGCATCCGAGGGTAGAAGATAGTAGTCCATTGAAACCTCATGTTCTATATAAAATAGATAAGAAGGAATATGAAGGAATTTAGTCAAAAAAAGCTTCATTAATTTAATAACGCTTCAATAGAAGCTTTTTTTATGTTTTAAAAGATTATATAAAAAGGATTTAATAAACTTTATAGAATAAGTATAATATAAGTTAAGGTAAGGAGGTATATAATGGCGAAGGTTGAAAGATTGGATAAGGTATTATCAAATATGGGATATGGTAGTAGAAAAGATGTAAAAAATTATATAAAAGATGGATTAGTAAAAGTTAATAACAATATAATAAAAGATAATGGATTTAAAGTTAATCCTTATGCGGATACAATTAATTTTGATGGAGAAGACATATTCTATAGGGAATTTATATATTTGATGATGAACAAACCCCAAGGATTAGTGTCGTCAACCGATGACCCTTTGACAAGAACTGTAATAGACTTATTGTCTGATGAGTATAAAAACTTTAAACCATTTCCAGCAGGAAGACTTGATAAGGATACAGAGGGATTGCTGCTTATTACAAATGATGGGAAGCTAGCTCATGAGCTATTATCACCTAAAAAGAAGGTAGATAAGATGTATTATGTAGAAGTAGATGGTGTTGTTGAAGAAAAGCATAAAGAAATATTTAAAGATGGTATTATTTTAGATGATGGATATAAAACACTACCATCAAAATTAGAAATAATAAAATCTAATATCATTTCAGAGGTAAATTTAACAATTCAAGAGGGTAAATATCACCAAGTAAAAAGAATGTTTGAAAGCTTATCAATGAAAGTACTTTATTTAAAAAGAATTTCTATGGGTAGTTTAGTTCTAGATGATGCGTTGAAGCCAGGTCAGTATAGGGAATTAGAGGAAGAGGAAATAAATATATTAAAAAATAGGTAAAAATATGATATAATTATGATGTTCGTAGAGGACGGATTCCACACCGTCCCGAAAATTGGATTAGAATGGGTGTATACATTGGATAGCTTTAAAAAAAAGGGGTTGTTTGAAACCTTTTTTGAAAACAGATCTTCATTAATTGTTCAATATCAAAATGGAGATTTAACAAAAAGGGAGTTCCTGGAATATAATTATGATATTGTTAGAAGAGCAAATTTAAAACCGTTTTTAAAAGTAGATAGTTATGAAAAAGGTATGTACAATTATCAATATTATAATGTGTTAGCAAAATATTATACTATGTTGGCTAAAGAAATTAAAAATACGAAAAAGCATCAAAAATATTATGTATATTATTTAAATAAAGGGAACAATTATTATCATGAAAAGGATAAGGCAGCTTTAGCTTTATTAAGATTTTTAGAATTTAAAGGTGTTGAGGCATATTATGTGAAAGTGGAGTCTAGACTTTTAAAGGATAAGCTCTATGAAATAGTTTTATTAGATTATAAAGAAGCAATATTTCATTCAAAGGCACAATGGCTATTGGATATTTTAAAAGCCGAAGGAGTTTTTATTGAGGGAAAAAAAGTATCTTTAATAGACGAGTACATAAATGCGAAATATTATTAGTGGGTAGTGGAAGGTCTTTGTGCCTTCCCCAAAATTATTAAAGGGGTGGTTCATACCACCCCAAATTTATCTTTTTGCTATTATCTTTACTATTTTTTCCAAATCGCTTCCCTTTGGAATTTCAAAACTTCCAGATCTCAATTTTGTTTCCAATTTCATTTCAACAGCTTTATCCACAAATTCTTTACTACTATTAACAAGACCATATTCAGCTAATATATTTCCTATTTTTCCTGGAAGGGAACCATCAGGAATTTTTACGTTTACAACTTCAGTTTCTACATTAGTTGGAGGTGTAGATTCTCCAGGATTAGTAGAATTATCAGGTTTGTTAGGCTCCTCGGGCTTTACAGACTCATCTGGTTTTTCGTCTGGATTTTCCTTATCACCATCTTCAGCATTATGTACATCATTAGGTTTTGGTCTTGTACTATTATCAACGATAACAGTGTCATTATTCTTAGGCTCATAGGCATCTTTTGCAAATAAAACATCCAATCTCCAGCCTATAACAAAAACGACGATGACAACAATGGCAAGCATTATAATATAATCTATAGAATCATATAAAATATCCTTTAATTTTTCAAGAAATTTCATCATTTGTTCACCTCTTTGTTTAAAAACTTGGTTTTATCGCAAATTAACTATATAATATAATTATAACATAAATATGAAAAAAGGTGAGATAAAGTTTGAAAGAAATAATCATAGATAAAAATGAGAGCGAACAAAGGTTGGATAGATTTCTTAAAAAATATTTAGCAAATGCTTCTCAGGGATTTATTTATAAGATGTTGAGGAAGAAAAATATCAAAGTAAATGGGAAGAAAGCAAATCCAGAAGATAATATTGTCGAAGGAGATGTAGTTCAGCTATATTTATCAGATGAGACTATCGAAAAGTTTTTAGCAGTTAAGGGTCCAGTTAAATCAAAGCTGATTCCAAATATAGTATATGAGGATGAAAACATATTATTGATAAACAAAAATATGGGTGTTTTATCCCATGGTGCTGGAGGGGACTTTGAGGAAAATATAGTAGATAGTATGATAAACTATTTGATAGAAAAGAAAGATTATATCCCAAGAATTGAAAAAACCTTTACACCATCAATCTGTAACAGATTAGATAGAAATACATCAGGAATCATAATTGGTGCCAAGAATTACCAAAGCCTAAAGACTATGAACGAAGCTTTAAGAAAACTTAAGGTAAGACGGTTTTATAAGACAATAGTGAAAGGTAGCATAGATAAAGATTTTAAATCTGAAGGTTATTTAAGTAAGGATGAAGACAGAAATATGGTTGAAGTTACTAAAGACTATGTTGAAGGTTCTAAAAAAATAGTCACATACCTTAAGGTTTTAAAAAGGACTAAAGAATATTCGCTATTAGAAATCGAACTTATAACTGGAAGAACACATCAAATTAGGGGACATCTATCATCATTAGGGTATCCAATCATAGGGGACAGAAAATATGGTGATAAAATTGTAAACAAAAAGTTTTTGAAGGAATACAATTTAGATAATCAATGGCTACATGGTTATAAAATTGAATTTAATGGTCTTGAAGAACCTTTGTCATATTTAAATGGCAAATCCTTTGAATCATCCATGGAGGATAAATATGCTAAGATAGAAAGGGAACTGTTTAAGTAAAAAATGAAAAATAGCTAACAACTAACAGCCAACAAGTTTTGCTAATAGGACCATAAAGCTAGACATAGATAATTGTGAACTGTTTATGACCTAACCCGATTTATAATGCATTTGTATAAATCGATGGTAGGTCAAATGCAATGAGCACCAAATTTGTATGACTAGAAGGAATTAACAAATTTGTGTTGCGAAACTGCTAATCGTGAATTGTGAATTAGTACAAGGAGGATCTAATGGAAAAGATAAAAGTAAATGTAATTGGGCATGGAGATGTAACAGTAAATAGAGGGGCAACTCTTTTGGATTTATCGAAAGAAGTTTATAAAGATGGCTATAAAAGATATCTTGGCGCAAGAATAAATAATGAAATCTACAATCTGACAAAAACAGTTGAAGATGGAATGAATATTTTATTTTTAGATATTAAAAATGTTGATGGTTATAGGATTTATACAAAAACAATATCAGCAATATTTATTATGGCATGTAAAGAGATTTGTCCAACGTCCGATGTAGTCATAGAGCATTTTCTAGGACCTGGACTATATGCTGAATTAGATAAGTGCAATATAAGCTACAGAATGTTGGAACAAATAGAAGATAAGATGTGGGAAATTATTAAAGCAGATTACAAGATATTAAGAAAGGAATACGATAAGGCTAAAGCTATAGAAATTTTTAAGGGATGTGGCTATGAAGACAAAGTACGTCTATTAAATTCAATAGACAAAGAAAAGACAAGTGTTTATGAAATAGATGATCACATAGATTCCTTTCATGGATATTTGGCCCCTTCAACAGGATTTATCAATATGTTTAAATTAAAATATTATTATCCTGGGGTTATTATACTATTTCCAAATATTAAAAATAATTTCAACATGGATAACTTTAAGGAGCAGAAAAAGCTTGCAAAGGTTTTTAAAGAGTCCAATAATTGGCTAAGTATTTTAGATTTAGAACATATAGGGTCTTTAAATGAAAAAGTTAATAATGGAAAAATAGGGGAAGTTATCAGGGTTTCAGAAGCTCTTCATGAAAAAAAGATTGCACAAATAGCGGATAAGATTTGTAGTGACCATGATACAAATATTATTTTAATTGCTGGTCCTTCATCCTCTGGTAAGACTACATTTGCCCAAAGACTAGCTGTTCAACTAAAAGTAAATGGTAAAAGACCTATTGCAATATCTGTAGATGATTATTTTGTTAATAGGGAGGATACCCCTTTAAATGAGGATGGAACCCATGATTATGAAGCTTTAGAAGCAATAGATTTAAAATTATTAAATAATGATTTAATAAAATTGCTTGAAGGAGAAGAAATTGAATTGCCAAAATTCAACTTTAAAACAGGTTTAAGAGAAAAGTCTGGAAAGATAATTAGAGTAGATAAAGACCATCCAATAATTATCGAAGGTATTCACGGACTAAATCCAAGACTTACTGGAGATATACCAGAAAAGAATAAATACAAGATATATATTTCAGCTCTTACTCAATTGAATATTGATGCTCATAATCGAATAGCAACCACTGATACAAGGCTAATTAGGAGAATGGTTCGCGATGTAAAGTTTAGGGGAAATGGTCCACTAAGAACATTTGAAATGTGGGAAGGTGTAAGAAAGGGAGAAGAGAAAAATATCTTTCCCTATCAAGAAGAGGCAGATATTATGTTTGACTCGGCACTGGTATATGAACTTGGTGTTTTGAAAAAATATATTCTTCCACTACTTAATGAAATAGACAATACAAGTAAATATTATAGTGAAGCTAAAAAACTTATAAGATTCTTGGATTATTTTAGAGATATAGATTCTGAAGAGATAATCCCACACAACTCAATACTAAGAGAATTTATCGGTGGAACATATTTTAATATTCACTAGTTAAAACATTTAAAAGCGCTTAGGCGCTTTTTTCTTTTTATGAACAATTATTATTAATAAACATACTATGAATCTAATATATATAGATAAAGAAGCTTATA
>JAPXKQ010000061.1:0-13251 GCA_033809995.1 Tissierellaceae bacterium | reverse complement strand
ATATGAGGGATGGTAATATTGAAAAAATTGTAGTAAATGAAAAAGCAGAGGGGGAAGTTGTTTAGATGAAACGGTTTTTTAGTAGTATATTGATATTTTTATTGATAATAGGTGTAGTACCCATGTCGGGTTTTGCGGATACTGGTTCCTTGTTTATCTCAAGCCCAAAAACAATAACAGCAAAATCAGGTGAAACCATTAGGGTTCCAATAGAAATAGAAAATATAAGTAATGAACCCATCGATGATATTGTAGTAAAAGCAGATATTGAAAATCCTGATGCAATATTTTTAGTAGGTTCCACTTTTAAAGATATAAATTATATAGACGGTAAAGATAGCAAAAAGGTACATTTTGAAGTTGAAGTTGACCCTACTGCTAAAAAAGGAAGTTATAGAATCAATATAAGTGTAACAAGTAGTTATGGAGACTCTACAACAGATTCCGTATATATTCGTGTTGATAGTAAACCTCCTAAACTAAATATTTCAAGATTGGATATCCTTCCAAATAAAACAGTCGGCTTCGGTGAAGATTTTAATTTAGGGATTGAATTGGAAAATACAGGTGGCATTATTGCAGAAGATATAAGATTAACCCTTGAAGGATTATCTGATGACGGAATCTCCCTTGCTCAAGGTTCGGGAGTTCAAACCATACAATCTATACCAGCTGGTCTTAAAAATTTTGCTGTATTCAATTTGAAGACATCAAAGAAAATAACCCCTGGCAGTCATCAGCTTAAATTAAAATTAAGGTACAACGATGACATGGAAGAAACATTGGATGTATTCGTAAATGTCTCAGCTAATAGAGATAAAGCTGCGAACCTAATATTTGACAATTTTGTCTATCCTACAGGTACTATAGGGCAAAACCAAGAAGTTTCAGTTTCCTTTGATTTAAAGAATCTAGGACAATCAGATGCTAAGAATATAATTATTAAAGCAGAAAGTAAAAACATGGAAGGTCTAGTGCCTAAATCAGTAAGTCAACAAAGGATTAATTCCATAGCACCTGAAGCTTCAGAAAATATAGTATTTAAATTTTTAACTACAAAGACAGCTGAAACAAAAAATTATCCAGTTGAAATAAGCATAGAGTACGAAGATGATATAATACCAACTGGAGAAAAATATACTCTTAATCAATTTGTTGGCTTTTTTACCTCAGGAGATGAAAATAAATCTAAACCTAAACTTATAATCGATAAATACAATTTTGAACCTAGCTTAGTTAAAGCTGGAGAAAACTTTACAATGAATTTATCCTTTTTTAATACAAATAGCAGTAAAACTGTAAAGAATATAAAAATATTCTTAACTTCTAACGAAAAAACCGACCAAAATAGTAACTCAGCAGGTGGTTCAGTATTTACTCCAGTAGACAGCTCAAATACATTCTATATTGATAGTATCCCTCCAAAGGGAAGAGTTGAAAAAAAGATTACAATGTTTACAGTCCCTGATGCTCAAGCTAAAACATATACATTGACAGCCAACTTTGAATATGAAGATAGTCAAGGAGAGTACACTGCAGAAGAGTTGATAGGAGTCCCTGTTGTTCAGAGTTCAAAACTAGATACTGGTGAATTGAGTGTATTCCCTGAAGCATATGTTGGTCAATCATCACCTATTTCACTTGAATTTTATAATACAGGAAAAGTTACTCTTTATAATATGATGGTAAAGCTAGAAGGAGATTTTCAAGTAGAAAATGGACAATATTATGTTGGTAATTTCACTAGCGGAAGTAGTGAATATTTTGAAGGTTATGTAATTCCAAATGCTCCAGGTGAATTACAAGGAGCAGTAGTATTTACCTATGAAGACTCCACAGGTCAAACCCAGGAAGTAAGAAAAGAATTTACCCTAAATGTAATGGATGCACCACCAATGCCAGAATTCCCAGACGGTATGCCTCCTATGGAAGAACCTAAGGCTGGCGGTATCAAAGGGATATTGAAATCCAAAGTATTTTGGGGAATATTTATTACTATAATAGCAGTTGTAGCTTTTGTAGTATATAAAAAGAAAAAAAATAAAGTTAAGGAAATGGCAATCGATGAGTAATCTTGATTTAGTCCGAATGGGAGTTAAAAATCTGTGGAGAAGAAAATTAAGGACCTTCCTTACTGTTTTGGGAGTAATAATAGGGACTAGTTCTATTGTGGTAATGCTTAGCCTTGGATTTGGTCTTAGTCAAGCCTTTGAGGATCAAATATCACAATGGGGAAGCTTAACTACCATTAATGTTTATAAAAAATGGCAAGACCCTTCTATGCCAAAAAACAAGATAGTCAATTTGGATGATGCTGCAGTAACTGCCTTTAAAACACTTCCAAATGTAGAAGCAGTAAGCCCTACTTTGGAAACCTATGGTGTAATTAAAACAGGAAAATATATGACTGATGTACCAATAAAAGGAATAGTCCCAGATGCAATGGAAGCATTTGGTTTTGAAGCGGCAGAGGGGCGTTTATTAAATGATAATGATGAATTAACAATTGTCTTTGGTGGTGGAATGGCCCGTAACTTCTATGATCCTAAATCAAGAATATGGAGAGAACCAAAGATTGATTTGATGAAAGATAGGTTTGTTTTAACCCTTGATCAAGATATGGGATTTTATCGTGGTGGTAGGACATATATGTCCCAAGATGAAGGAGGTAAAAAAACTAATTATAAAGAATATAAGATAAAGGTAGCAGGAGTATTGACAGAGGACAATTGGGAAACTAACTATGGGGTTTATATGCCTCTTCATGAAGTTCAAAAGCTTATAAAAGAAAAAGAAAAGGCTGAAAATCAAAAACCGCAACCTGGAAGACAAAAAGAAACAGGTTATCAGCGAGTAAATGTAAAAGTTAATGATATGAAAAATGTTCAAGCAGTTCAAAATTCCATAAAGGAAATGGGATATGAAGCATATAGTTTAAATGACCAACTAGAAACTATGAAGAAAACTGCTGGTATCATTCAAATGGTATTGGGAGGAATAGGTGCTATTTCGTTACTAGTTGCCGCAATAGGTATTACAAATACTATGGTAATGAGTATATACGAAAGAACTAAGGAAATCGGAGTTATGAAAGTTATCGGTGCTTCACTTAAGGACATTAAAAGATTGTTTCTATTTGAATCTGCATTGATAGGTGTTTTAGGTGGTGCATTTGGTGTTGGCTTAAGTTATATACTATCATTCTTTGTCAATAAGTTTAGCAGTAGCTTTGGAAACTTCTTTGGCACTGGAGGAGAAAGTAAAATTTCAATCATCCCAATATGGCTAATATTTGCTGCAATGATATTCTCAGCTTTGATTGGAATAATCTCAGGATACTATCCTGCTAGACGTGCAATGAACCTTTCAGCTTTAGAAGCTATAAGAACAGAATAGATAAAAAGACCAGGAAAATAATCCCTGGTCTTTTGTTTATCAACTATCTAATATTGATTTCACTAGCTATAAATGTATATCCATCATAATAGCCATAAATATCTACTATATCGCCTTTTTCCAGATAAGTAAGATCATAGTAAGTGGACTTACCATATCTAACTTCAACATCCTTTGATGCCTGGATATAAATAGTATCCCCATAATATAGGCTTGATATATCAGAATTATATACTTCTAAATCCATTTCACCTTTTTTCGTACTTAGATATTTAATTTTACCTCTTACTAAAGATTGACTGGCTATGGAATTTGCATTTATTTCTATTATTTCATCACTGCCGATTGTCGCTTCTACATAGAAGCCTATTCTTAAATCAATGCTCGTGCTCTTAGACTTGTCAATAGTAATCCTTGCATCCTTAGCTAATGTATATGTTTCCTCTTTATTTGTTTTACGATTTAAAATAGTTATTTTAGTTCTTTGGTTTAATTCATCTATAATTTTTATTATTTGACCGCTTATATCTTTTTCTACAACTTCTGCATCAATGTCAATTATTATATCATATTCTAATTCAAGTTCTACTTCATCTTGTACCCTTAAATCCTCTATACGAGCCCTTTTACCATTTCTATAAATCTTAGCATCCTTGTCCACTTCAAATTCATATTCGTACCCTTTAGAATCTTCTATAGTTAAGAAATATTTTTCATCTTTTGACTTATTGTCTTTAACTATTTCTGTAATAACACCTTCAAATTCTCTTGTAACTGAAGTCGCTTCAATTTCAGAAATGATATTGTTTTTCGACATAACTGTTACTTTGTCCTTAACCTTTAAATCCAGTAAGCTTGCGTCCTTACCATTTAATACTATATCTGCATCTTTATCTACAGATAATTCTGCAGTCTTAGTAGCTTTGCTGTCCTCGTATTCTATTACTATTCTATTGGTAGCTGAATATATTGACTTAATATATCCAGTCAATTTTTCCTCCACAGATGAAACTTTGATAGTTAAAGCCGTATTGCCACCCTTTAGTGCCGTTACCTCTATATCTTGTCCTTCATATATACTAGTAAATGATGCTGCTTTACCATCAAGTGTTATATTAGTTTTAGTATCTACTAAAAAGGCAGTATCCTTGCTGTTTCTATCTCTCACGGTAACAAAGTAAGAATTGTTACCATAATTCATTATCTTATATACAGTACCTTTATATGTTTCAGTTTCTTTCGTTGGGTCTGGAGTTTGAGGTTTCTCTTGAAGATAATCATAAGCTGTTGACAGCATCTTTGCCATTTGTTCTCTCTTTACAGGGTCGTTTGGTTTAAATTCGTAATTACCCATGCCCTCTGGACTTAATACTTTAGCGTCTATTAATAAAAATAGAAGTGGCTTATATTTATCATGCTCAGGTTTTAAATCCTTATAGAGTTGTCCAATTTGTGATGTTACAGTAATTTTATCCAAGCCCATTGCTTTTGCCAAATATACACTTGTATTTATTCTACTTACCCTAACTTTAGTGCCCGTTTTTATAGCATTCATTGAGGAAGCATACTTCAGCTCATCCTCTGATATTACACCTTTATCTAAACAAATACTTACTGCTTCTTGTGCCCATGCTGGAACATCATATAAAGTCGTAATAGTCTTGTACTTTTGAATCGCACTTTGTTTTTCAGCTTCTGAAACCTTAATAATTCTTGAAACAAAGCTTAAAACCTCTAGATAAGTAAGATTATCACCTGGTCTAAAGGTTCCACCAGGATCTCCTTTGATATAACCTATTCTGCTCATTTTTTCAATATATTCATATGCCCAATGATTACTTGGAACATCTTTAAATGTGGCTGCATAGCTTGGCATAGCTGGAATCAATATTGCTATCAATAACACTAATGATAAAACTTTCTTAAACTTCTTTATCAAATTCATAACATACGCCCCCCTTTTTACCTATTATACCACCTTTTCTCATAATGTTCTTTACTTTTATGTTTACAATTGTATTACAAATCAATTCACAGTTCACAATTCACAATGCACAATTGATTTTTATGGTCACTCTTGTGGGTCTAAAAGAAGAGATTCTTCGATAGTTAGGTTTATACTGTCCGTCCACAGTTTCATTCACAAATTTGTTTGCTCCTTAGGTCGCACAAATTTGGAATTCATTGCGAATGACCCACCAACAATTTACTGCGTAAATTGAGTTAGGGCATCTTCAGAATGACAGATACAGTAGGTATCATCCCGACTGCAATGGAGGGATCTCCTCATTGTCAACTGTCCACTGTCAATTGTCAATTTCCTTTCTGTTCTTCACTATTCACTATTCACTACCTACTACCTATTACCTCTTACCTGTTAATTGTTAATTGTTAATTGTTATTTGTTATTTGTTATTTGTTAATTGTTATTTGTTATTTGTTATTTGTTAATTGTTATTTGTTATTTGTTATTTGTTATTTGTTATTTGTTATTTGTTATTTGTTTCTATCGCTGCCTTTATAAATTCTCTAAACAATGGATGACATCTTGTTGGTCTTGACTTATATTCTGGGTGGAAATGCACTCCAATAAACCATGGATGATCCTTTAATTCAATTATTTCAACTAATTTTTCGTCAGGGGATAATCCAGAAATTACCATGCCATTTTCAATAAATCTATCCCTGAATTCATTGTTAAGTTCATATCTATGTCTATGTCTTTCATAAATTATCTCATCATTGTATATATCCATTGCTTTTGAATTTGGTGTAATCTTACATGGATAAAGTCCCAATCTCATGCCGTTTGGTTTAACTAAATCCTTTTGCTCCGGTAATACATCTATTACAGGATACTTTGTATTTGGATTGACCTCAGTGCTATTTGCCCCTTCCATGCCAAGTACATTTCTTGCAAAATCCACTACAGCCAATTGCATACCAAATGCTATTCCAAGGAATGGCACCTTGTTTTCTCTAGCATATTTTATAGCTTGAATCTTGCCTTCTACACCCCTATCACCAAAACCACCAGGTACCAATATACCATCAATATCTTTGAATAATTCTTCGCAGTTTTCTTCTTTTACATCTTCAGATTGAATCCATTTGATTTCTACTTCTACATTGTTGGCTATAGCCCCATGCCCTAATGATTCTGCTACAGATATATAAGCATCCTTTAGCTCAACATATTTTCCTACAAGTGCAATTTTTACCTTTCCCTTTGGATTTTTAACCCTTTCAACTATAGCATTCCATTCTGTTAGGTCTAACTCATTACATTTTAATCCTAGATGTTTGATAACTAAATCGGGTAATCCTTGCTCTTCAATCATTAATGGTATTTCATAAATATTAGGAGCATCTAAGTTCTCTATAACTTCATCTGAATCCAAGTCACAGAAAAGAGCAATTTTTTCCTTTAAATCTTGAGATAATGGTACCTCAGTTCTACAAATTAAAACGTCAGGTTGAATACCTAAACTCCTCAATTCCTTAACACTATGTTGTGTAGGTTTGGTCTTTAATTCCCCAGCTTTTGATAGATATGGAACCAATGTAACATGAATATACATTACATTTTCCTTTCCTACATCATATTTTATTTGTCTTATAGCCTCTAAAAATGGTAAGGACTCAATATCACCAACTGTTCCACCAATTTCAGTTATAACTACATCCAATTCTCTTTCCTTTGAAGCTCTAATTATTCTTTCCTTGATTTCGTTGGTAATATGTGGGATTACCTGTACTGTTCTTCCTTTGTATTCCCCTGCTCTCTCCTTATTAAGTACTGACCAATAAATCTTTCCAGTAGTTACACTATTGTTCTTAGTAAGATTTACATCTATAAATCTTTCATAATGACCTAAATCCAAATCTGTTTCGGCACCGTCATCTGTAACAAATACCTCGCCATGTTGATAAGGACTCATGGCACCTGGATCTACATTAATATATGGATCAAATTTTTGTATTGTTACTTTTAAACCTCGTGCTTTTAGTAGCTGTCCTAAACTTGCTGCTGTAATTCCTTTACCTAGAGATGACACTACACCTCCTGTAACGAAGATGAATTTCGTGGACACAATTTTTCCCTCCTATTAAGCCTATATTACTTTTATTTTACCTTTAATCATTATTTATATAAATAATTAAACCTATCTTTACAATTTTATAGGAATATCATATGTATGTCAAAGTATTTTGTAATCCTAATTTAATATTATATCCATAATAACTATAGTATAATTATAATATACATAAAGAAAGAAAGGAGAGATTATTTGAAAAAAATTATAGTTATCTTAATAATTTTATCTATGGTGCTTTCGCTAATACTACCTATCATAGTAAATGCGGATAAAGATTTATTTCTCTCCTCAGGTAAAACCCTTGAAACCTTAGGAGTGTTGGTTGGCAATAATGATGGTGACTTAATGCTAGATAAGGTGTTAAATAGACAAGATATGGTTGTGCTTATTAGCCGATTATATAAAGAAGAAAATAAAGCAAAAACATTTTTAATTAAACCCAAATTTACAGATATAACAAATGAGTATTATATACCTTATATAGCATGGTCAACTGACAAAGGGCTTATTAAAGGAATAGGAAATGATAAATTTGGATTTGGTAAAGATACAACAGTCCATGAATTTCAGACTTTATTGTTGAGAGTTTTAGGATATGAAGAGGAATCAAACCTTTGGACTTCCGTTCCTGAAATTGCGGCTAAATTAGGTATTATGGAAGGGTTGGAAAATAATCCTAATGATACTTTAAGCCGTGTGCAAATGGCTGTAATGACACTAAATACACTGAAATTAACTAAAAAGGGCAGTACGACTACCTTAGCAGAAGTTTTGAATATTAAGTTGAATTAGTGGACGAGGAGATAGGTACCTCGTCCAGTTTACTTACTAAATAATACTTTCCCATAGCTTAATATATGTTCTACGAATCCACTTCTGTCATTTTTACTTTCTAATAATATAGGTTCAATATTACTATCGATACTTCTTCTAATTTTAAATAATCTTGCTTCTTTTTCTAAAAAACTCCCTTCTACTTCGTTTACAATTACAGCGATATCTATATCACTCTCCAAATGATTAGTTCCCTTGGCATAAGAACCATATAAGACTATCTTTTCTGGATTATACTCGGGAATAATTGCTTCTATAAATCTGTTGATTCTGTCGTAAACTTGTCTATTAGCCATCTATAAAGGACCTCTGTTTCAGAAAGGATTTTTTCACATTTTTTTCTGTAAGTTCAGTAAATAATTGATCTTTTTTACTTGGGTAATAGACGAGGGGACAGGTCCCTCGTCTTATCCTTTTTATACTATTTATTACGCAATGCAATATAATAAATTCTACTCTCTAATATTATCAATATCTACAGGTGTTGAAAGTATACCTATACACAATACTGTGCCTATTGTACCAACAACTAACAGAAATGTCGATTTCCCCAAAATATAATGTAGAGTTGCTCCAATTGCTATGAAAACATTACTTATAAATAGTAGAGCTAACATATATACCCTACCGATAAATTTCCCAATTTTTTTATCCAACCATTCACTATTTTTCATTATGCTGGCCACACTCCTATCTTACTTAAAATAAAGGTAATAAATACTACATTAAGTATTGTTATTGTTATCAATATTCCTATATTAAATATCCTACTTTGTATTACTTTTTTACCTAGGTATCTTACATCATTTCCTAACAGATACCATGACATACCTGATAGCCAATTAAATATGCTCTGCATTGCTGCAACTGTTATAACTACAGCTACTGGTTTCCCAAAGAATGCTCCTAAAAAACCAATATGTGGAGATAATAATAATGCTGTCCAATACCATTTTTTTGAATCAGCTTCTAAATTAAGTGATTGACAAAATGAAGTAGCTGCTAAGATGCTCAACCCAACCATAGTAGATATTATTAAAGCCATAATTCCTACATAAAACCCAATTTGTATCCAAATGCTAGGAATAATTGAAACTAATGCTGATGCTAGCTCCCCTGAGGTTGTAGGTATACCAGGTTTACCTGCAAAAACCTCTGCGAAAGCAACAGACACAAATGTTAAAACTAAAACTGTTGGAAGTAGTCCTCCCATAACAGAATCAAATCTCCCAAGAGTTTCATGTTCTTCTGAGTATCCTCTAGCATACATACTATTATTAAATAAAACCCAATCCATAACTCCTATAGTAGCAGTTAATGAAGCTATAAACATAACAATTCCATCTATGCCAGTAGGAAGTGTTGGTATTAATAATCCCTTAATCATTTCAGGAAAATTAATACCAGTTGTAAATAATATGGCTCCAAAGACAACTAACATTATAAATATTAAAAACTTCATTGCATCTTCAACAAATTTAACAAGCTTTGGATTATTACCTCTTCCATATAACAATGCTAGTGGCACAGAAGTAGCAAAAATGGCAATCCAGCTTATTTCTTTCGGTACATTAAATCCTGCAAGTGCAAAAATTGATGTAACAGCATCAGCATCAAGTGCATATTGTCCAAAAGAAAACACTACAGAAGCAATGGAGCATGCTGCTAATCCTGTAGCAAAACTACCAATAAACTTACCATGATATTTATTTTGTGCTTGTATAATTGGCATTTCACTTGCTGTAACAAATCTAGTTGCCAAAGCCAACATAAATAGACCGAATGCAAATGAATATAATGGTATCCATAACATAGAATAACCATAAGCAGCTCCTAAAGATACAGAACTAGCAAACGAACCTGCACCAAGGGTAAAAGCTGCTCCCATAAATCCTGGACCAGACAATTTTAAATATCCAAAGAATTTAGGCCAAAAAGGTTTCTTATTTAATTCAGCTAAATATTCTTTTTCCTCTAACGCTGTTTCTGTATAACGCATTGGGTTTATTATTTTAACATCATTCTCATCTTGAAAATTCATAATAGATTTAACCCCCTTGTTCATTATTTTTTAATTATAATACTATCGCAGTGTCCTTCTTCATTATTATTAAAAATTTTAGATCGTATAAACTCTACATCATCTAAATAACCTTTAATCATCGCTTCATCTTGGATACAATACAAGCTTCCTACATCTTCAAGACCCAATTCTCTCCAAGCCTTTGAATATGGACAATAAGTTGTGTATTCTTTCAATGTTGTTTCTGTACATGTACTATGTGCATCCCATGCGTTATTTTCAGGTAAATCTGAAAACTTTTCAAAATTTTCAAGTGTTAATTCTTGTCCAGCATCTAATACTCTTTTTTTAATTCTTTCACCTCTGTAAAACCCAAATCTCCAAACAGCATCTTTTACAATTCTTTCACCCTCCTCTCTTCCACAGTTTTTAATCACCTCATCTGCCATAATTGCAAATAAAGTACCTAACAATTCACCCATCTTTCCTACAGGGTCGTTTTTGTCAAACAACATACATCATCCTTTCTTTCCACAATAATGTAATTTATCCCTTAAATCTAATAGCTTCCTAAAACCCTATACATAATATCCATTCCATATCCAATTTTTACTCTATAATAACCAGTTAAATATCTATCAGTATCTAAATCTCCTGTATAAACTAAAAGTGGATTCCCTTGTAATTCAATGATTTTAGCATTTGAAGATATTATGATAATGTTTTCCCTCCCAATACATTTTAATATTTTTGAACTTATTTGCTGATTACCCCTACCCAATAGATAGCCCTGTCCTCCAGTTGGTGTAATTATTAGTTTTGTCTTATAATCACCTATAATATTTAAAATTTCTTTTTCATTACAATCAAGTTTTATAACCTGTTTATCTTTAATAATATCTACACCAAGTAAACTATTTGGTAATCCTAATTCATTCATTATTGCCCTAGTTGTGGTACCTGGTCCTATTATATAATAGACACTATTTTCCATGTTATCGATAATATCCAAAGCTATAGCTTTTTGAGCAGCTTCTTCAGTTAATGGGGTTGGAGCCTTCTTGTTTTGTAAAAGTTCACTTTTATATGGAATTTTTAAATAACCATATAGACTCGTTCTAATTAAATTATTCCTAAATGCATCCTCATCTAAATCCACAACTTCCTCTTCCTTTATAGGCAAACCTTCATTAAGAAATATATATGCTAATTCTCCTGCAGTTTCAGGCGTATTACAATATACTGGTGAATGGATTTTAACACCTGCTGGTATACCTATTACTGCTACTTGTGTTCCGACAGCATTATAAATATCCCTTGCAGTTCCATCACCACCTGCAAATATAATTAAATCTACTCCCCTTTCCTTCATTGTTCTAGCTGCCATTATAGTATCAAAAGAATCCGTTATTTCCTTAGATTTATAAACTACTTCATAGTTCAGCCCCAATGTGCTACATTGTATTTCTCCCATATCTTTAGATGGAGTAAAAAATAATAAATTATCTTTAATATGTGACAATTTTGTCAATGCTAAAATAGCCTTATTAGGGGCTTCTTTAGTCGCCCCTAAATCAATAGCCTTTTCAAATATATTTTTACCATCAGTGCCTTTAAGTCCTACTTTTCCGCCCATTCCAGCTATAGGGTTCACTATTAGCCCAACAGTTTTCATATAATCACTCCATTGTAATTAATCTTCAGCTGTCTTTTCTAAATATACTCTCCATGTTGGACACCATTTCTCAGGATCATCAAAGCTAGATTCATCTACTTGATGAATAGTACTATTATATGGTGCACCTTGAATAATTTCTGGGTTGCTATAAGCCTCGTTAAAAATATGATGTAGAGTTTCTATATATTCATCTAAATCTTCCTTTGAAGGAGACTCTGTAGGCTCCAATGTCAATGGCTCAGGGATATAATATGGATGATGGCTTGACCAAATATGCATTCCAAAATCCATCACTCTCCTAGCTACATCTCCTGATGTAATTCCTGTATCATGTGTTAATTTTTCAATAGTATATCTAGCTTGTTCTATTCTTTGAGTATCTACTTTATATGGAAGAGTAATAGCCCTATGCTCTAATAACTTTTTATTTAAATAAACATTATTTAACGCTGCAATCTTCGCTACTTCATACAATCCTTCTGCCCCTAAGCTCATAATCCAAGCATATGCTTTTAGAACTACTTGAGGTGAACCGTAGAATGACTTAACTTTCCCAATACTATTTTTTAAATCATAATCAAAATAATAATTTTTGCCATTAAATTCAACTAATGGCTTAGGAAGATAATCTTTTAATTCTTTGATTACTCCCACAGCTCCTGTACCTGGTCCTCCACACCCATGCGGTGTTCCGAAGGATTTATGTAGGTTAAAATAACACATTTGGAATCCTGCTTCCTTAGCCCTAGCAATACCGAATAATCCATTGGCATTTGCTTGGTCATAGCAGTTTAATCCTCCTGCTTTAGTTACTAAATCAGTAAATTCTTTAATTCTGGGATTAAATATTCCAGTATCTTCAGGATTTGCAACTACAAAAGCAGCAGTTCTTTCCCCTACTGCAGCTTTAAAAGCTTCATAATCTGGATGCCCATTTTCGTCAGCCATAATGGTGATGATCTTATACCCCTTTAATGCTGGCGCTGCCGCATCAGAAGGATGGGAATATACAGTTGTAATTATTTCATCCCTTTGATCTTCTTCTCCCCTTAATCTATGGTACATTCTAACAATTGACGCCATTGTCATAGTAGCCTGTGATCCTCCACCAGATTGGAAACTAAAATAATCCATCCCAGATATTTCCCTCATCATTAAATCAGTTTTATATATAATCTCCAGTATCCCTTGTGTAGTACTTACATCTTGTAATGGATGTA
>JAPXKQ010000060.1:0-13288 GCA_033809995.1 Tissierellaceae bacterium | reverse complement strand
ATACTCTACTTAATGCGATATTTTCCTCTGTAGTAAATGTTATATAGGTATTACCATCCTTTTCATATATCTTTTCTATACTTATATCTTGGTCAAGAATTTTTAATTGTTTTGTCTCACCTTTTTCTAGTTTAATCACTTCATTAGTATCATGGTCTCCACCAAATGCAATTAGTTTTAATTGTAAATCCTTTATATCTTTAGGTAATGCATCATAGGTGATTTCAAAATTAGTTCCCTTCATGCTAGTAGACATTCCTGCACTTTGTCTCGCTATTTCCTCACCGTTTACTATTAATGCCATTTCTAACTTTTCAGGTCTAAATCTATCTTTATTTATATAATCCAAGCCTAAATCAAAAATATCTTGAATTTGCCCTTTAACTACTGTAGTTGTAGGTGATGCTGTCAAAGTTTGAATTGTGATGTTCCTTTGATCCAATTCTACTTTCTTATTTATTGGTATTTTAATACCTTTTCCTAATGCTTGGGTTCTATCAATCTTAAATTCAATTGTACCATCTTCAGGAATATCCTTATTCAGTTCTACATAAAAATTAATTGTTTTTTCAAAAAACATTGGTACTTGGTGGGTGGATATAACCCATTTTAATTCAGTATCATCTTCATTAGCATGACCTTGACCTCCATAGGTAAAAAGTCTATTTCCTATACCAGTTATTCTTATATGAATATCATTGCTTATATCCATTACATTTCCATTAGGTGAATATATAGTATAAAATATTACCATATTATTATCATCAAGCATTATTCCATCTACAGAGATTTTTACTCCATTACTAAAGGTATGTGATTTATCTATTAATTGACCTTTTCCTAAGTTATTTAATTCCTGCAGTGTACCATTCATCACATTTTCATATCCTATTAACTTCTTTCCATAAAAGGCCAATGTATCTGCATTGTAACTTAATACTAAAAATGCTAAAATAATTGATGCAACTTTAATCTTAAAATTACGTTTCCTTTTCTTATTAGGAATATTGTTTAAAGAGCTTCTTAATCTATCCTCCATCTCATTTGGTACGATTAAATTATCCATTCTTTCTTTTTCCTTGTTTAATAGCTCTTCGATATTATTCATAAATTTCACCTCCAAGGGATTCTTTTAATTTCTTTAAACCTACGTTTAGTCTAGACTTTACAGTGCCAAGTGGTATTTTTAATATTTCTGAGATGGACTCATAATCTAGGTCTAAATAATACCTTAGTCTTATAACTTCTTGATGTTTTTCACTTAATTCTGATAGATGTTTTTCTAAGACTATTCTTTCTTCCGTTCCCAGATATACTTCATCAACGCTTTCCTCTATATCATCCAAAGAGATAATCTTATTTTTATTACGTAATTTATTCTTACAAGAATTAACTAATATTGTTTTGCTCCAGCTATAGAAGGAGTCTTCATTCTTTAATTTTGATATATTATCAAAAAGTATAATTATCATATCTTGAAGTGCATCCAAGGCATCTTCTTTATTTTTCATATATACATAGGCTAATTTATAATAATCTGATTGCTCAGACATTACCAATTGTAGTAAGGCTTCTTTGTCACCTTTTTTTGCTTTTTTAATCAATAGCTTATATTCCAACCTTATTTCACCCCTATCTATATGTAAGAGTATTATAACCTATAAAAAGTTCATTTAAAAAATAATAAGAAAAGCATCTAACGATGCGTTAAGGTAGCTTTTCTTGAAACTCATTTACGGAAAGTCCATTAAATTAAATTATCAGAATTGTAGGACTTTCCTATTCGTTATAAGAAAAGCATCTAACGATGCGTTAAGGTAGCTTTTCTTGAAACTCATTTACGGAAAGTCCTATTAAATTAAATTATCAGAATTGTAGGACTTTCCTATTCGTTATAAAAAAAAGTGAACAAAGAGAGTCCATCCCTTTGTTCACTTCATTGATAAAAATGCTGCCTTCCATATTCCAACTTTATTTTTTACTAATGTATTGGATAACCAGGATTTTGTTTGTTGTCACTTAAATATATTTTTACTACAGTTTTACCCCATACCTCATATTCTATCATGACCTCATAATCTCCAACTTCATAATAAGCAACGGTATTTATTCCAAACAATTCACTTTCTACGGGCTCATCTTTAAAATCTATAATACGTTCTGGTTCACCAATTAATTTCTCTACTTCCTCCATATCCATGCCACTTTTGATACCATAGGCATCACTTTTTGCAATCATTACTACATTACCAGAAATTGGCATGTTCTTTTCATCAAAATAACCATTTGTAAAAAGGAATACATCTCCATCGCTTATTATAAGCCCTCCTAATAAATAGGATATAATAACAGGTTCGGTTATATATTGTTCAGCATTCTTGCCTATTATCGCTTTTACTCCATCCATTCTCCCCTCATAGGCTAATTCTAGATTTTGAATGTATCCAGGATTTTCTGAAGATTGAGCACTGTCAAAAGCACCTTCTTGGATTAATATGACAATGACTAAAATAAATAAGATACCTAAGGATATCCATATTTTATAATTTCTTTTCATACACTCCTCCTTATCCTATTCCAACATTTCCCTCTAGCTTTATTCCATTATACCATTAAAACAAAATATATGGATAACAATAAAGTTACAAAAGATAAATGCCATTGGGATAGCTCCCAATGACATATGGCAATTACGATAAGTTGAATACCTTATTGATGGAAATAATACTCCTTGTTTTTTCTTTTTCATTAAATCAGTTATCAATAAAAACATTATAATCAAAATACAAACTATTAAAATTATTGTCTTTGCCCTATCTGACATAATATCAACCTCCTCCATACATCTTATTCAGATCATGGCATTTGCTCCAATGGAGGAGGCTTAAATTTTTAAAAATGTTTTGCTCTTTCACCACCAATTAATTTTGGTCTTGTTCGTATCATACTTAAATGTGCTTCTCCGATGCTTTTGATTTCACTTCTTACTACAACTCCTACGTTCTTTAGATGCATACCTATAAATACATCCCCAATATCTATACCAGCACTTGCCTTTGCTGACTCTACTACAACAGGGTCATCTAATATTTCCATAGCTGCAGTTGCAAAGCCTCCCCCTGCATGCATGATTGGGACTACATTGACTGGTTCAAGATTATGTTTTTCTGCAAATTCTCTTTCTACTACCAATGCCCTATTGATATGTTCACAACCTTGAATTATTGGATATATTTTATGTTCCTTTAATATTGAGACAATGGTCCCTATAACTATTTTAGCCACTTCTAGATTTGTTGCTGAACCCAATTTTTGTCCTGCTATTTCACTTGTGCTTCCTCCCACAACCAATGCCTCATAAGGCTTAAGTTTTGCAGCATCTAATAACTCTAATGTTACTTGTCGTACATCCTTTTCCATTTTGTTTAAATCTAAATCCATAATAACACCTCCATAATCAATTCACAGTTCACAATTCACAAATCACAATTGAAAAGATAATTCACAATTCACAGTTCACAATTACTAGGGTCATTCTTTCGGGTCTTGAAAGAGGAGATTCTTCGATAGCAATGATTATACTGCCCGTCTCGGAATGACACGACGAAACACTCTTACCTTTTACCTATTACCTATTACCTGTCTTTTTTACACCTCAAATAATGACATTATCTCTTCTTCACTTAATTTAGTTATTAATGTTTCTCCCTCTGTGATTACCTTATCTATCATTTCTTTCTTCTTTTCTTGTAATTGAAATATCTTCTCTTCTATTGTTCCTTTTGTTATTAACTTTATTACTTGGACTTTATTTTTTTGACCTATTCTATGGGCTCTATCAGTTGCTTGATCTTCTACTGCAGGATTCCACCATGGGTCATAATGGATCACCATATCAGCTGAAGTTAAATTTAATCCAGTACCTCCTGCTTTTAAAGAAATAAGAAACACATCTCCTACCCCTCTATTAAAGTCTTTAACTAGCTCTCCCCGTTCAATTGTAGGAGTACTTCCATCTAAATATAGATATTGTACATTATTAGATATTAATAATTTTTTAATTTTTTCTAACATCGTAGTAAATTGGGAAAATATAAGTATTCTATGTTTACTATTTATAGCCTCTTCTACTATTTCACCTAAGGTTTCTAGTTTCCCGCTATCGCCGTTATAATCCTCGATAAAAATTCCTGGATGACAACATAATTGTCTAAGCCTTGTTAATCCAGCTAGAATTTTAATATGGCTTTTGTTATATCCTTTTGTACTTATCTCCTCGCTCAATTCTCCTTTTATTGCCTGTAAATAGGCAAGATATAGTTTTTTCTGTTCATTTGTCATTTCTACTATTATTTTTTGTTCTATTTTGTCTGGTAATTCCTTCAATACTTCCTTTTTCATTCTTCTTAAAATAAAGGGTTTAATATGATTGTTCAATTCCCTTAGCTTTTTATTATCTTGTTCTTTTGCTATGGGTCTTTCAAATTTTTCAGAGAATTTACTGCTTGTAAGTAAATATCCAGGCATAAGGAAATCAAAAATGGACCAAAGCTCTGATAGTGAATTCTCCATTGGGGTCCCTGTTAAAGCAAAATGATTCTTTGCATTTATCAACTTCACTGACTTTGCATTCATTGAATTATAATTTTTTATATGTTGTGCCTCATCTAGTACACAATATCTAAAGCTTATAGTTTTGTATTCTTCAATATCTCTTCGAACTAAGGGGTATGATGTTATAACTAAATCATAATCCTTTGATTCTTTTATAAGATTATTCCTCTCTTCCTTAGTACCAACTACTAATAGTGTTTTAAGACTAGGTGCAAACTTTTTAACTTCCTCCTCCCAGTTGTAAACGAGTGAAGTTGGGACTATTATTAAATTTGCTTGTGAACCCTTTTCTTGTTTTTCCGATAATAGAAATGTTATCATTTGTATTGTTTTTCCTAGACCCATATCATCAGCTAAAATTCCGCCTAAGCCATATTTTGATAGAGTCTTTAACCATTTAAAACCAAACTTCTGATAATCCCTTAAATTTGCATTTAATTCTCTTGGAATTTCAAATTCAATATCTTCTGGATCTGATATATCCCGAACCATCTTCCTAAAATCAACATTTTTCTTAATATAATCAAGATCTCTGTCCTTTATAAATTTGTCTAAATACATTGACCTATATTTTGGTATTAGAGTATGCCCATCTTTTAATTCCTTTTCACTAATATTTAAATAATCCATCATTTGAATAATATCTTCAAGATCGCCATTGTCAAGGGATATAAAAGACCCATTTTTCAACTTATAATATTTCTTTTTTTCTCTTACAGCATGAAATATTCTTTCCAACTCTGATACATCTATCCCATCTATATCAAAATTGAATTCTAGCATATCCAGCTCTGTATTTAGTCTAATACCACTTGTAAATTTCTCTTTACCTATTAGTTTCAACCTCTTAAAACTCTCAGAATAATATATGTCACAAAATTCTTGTAGTTGGGGAATAATCTCTGTAATATAATCAAAAATTAGTTCTTCCTCTTCTAGATAAAATGTTCCATTTCTAACTTTAAAATCCCCTTGTTCAAGTAGGTGTAATATATTTCCTTCACTTTCCAAATCTCTTAATAATATTTTATTAGAATCCCTCTTTACGTCACCTGATGAGAACGGGTTTATATCAATATCACCATAATTGAATATTACCTTTCCAGTAACCTTCTCACCCTTTCTATCAAAGTAAATTTTAGCATTAAGTGGTGGGCTATAAATTGATTCTTCTACGCTCTTATCTAAATTAACTTTTGAATGTTTTTTTATACTTGGCAACACTTCCGATACAAAAGATTCCTTTAAACTGTCATTTATTTTAATAGATTTTATATCTTTATCAATTAGTTCATTATAAATTGGCATTATTGCATTAGCTTGTTCCATAGGTAATTTGTAAATTCTATCATTGTAGAAAAAATACTTGCCATCATATGTCATCGCTATCATAGTAACCTTATCTTCTATAGATAAGGTTAAATCATTATCCTTTTTCTCTATGCCTAAGGTTAATTCCAAAGGCTCTTCAGTAATTAAAACATCCTTCTGGTTAAAATCATATATATCTATATTTATCTTTCTATTTATCATTAAATCAAAGAACTTTTCAAGTGTCCTTTGTCCTAAGTACATCTTTTTATCCTCAAAAGTAGTATTCCATCTGCTTCCATAATTTTTATTAAGTTCATAATTCTCATATAATAAAGTTAAAAAATCAATTAATTTCTGATCATCAGGATTGAATTTATGATTTTCAGGATTGAACGTAAAAAATTTTCCAAATTCGATTTCATCATTATCGATTATGGAAGAAAGAAAGTTTCCTAAGTTTTTAATTACATATAATTTATTTTCTCCTATCCTCAATGTAATATATGGTAAGTCTTGGATGAATCCGAATGTTACTTCAAGGTTTACAGTGGTTTTACGGGAACTCTCCATGCTTCTATAATGGCTTAAAATATTTTTTATATTTCCTACACTGGGTTCTAGGGATAGTCTCCCTGCCTTATCAAGATCCTTTAGCAAAAGCAATAAAGCTACAATATGTTTGCAGTCACCAGTATATTTGCGAAAGGCTTCGCAATTACATTTCGTATTCTTGATTTCTCCTCTTTTATCAAACTCAGCGGAAGTCTCATAGATGATAGTACCATATACATTACTTATAAATAAATTGTGGTTTTGAGTAGTTCTTAAATCTTTAACTCTTCCCCCTTCATAATACTGTCTTCCTTTTCTATAAGACTCATAGTATCCAACCCTATCAAGAATTATCTTATCTGTAAGTTTTAACATATTTCATCCCCAAATTTCTAATATTTATCATCTGATTATTTCCCAAATAAACAAAAATTCTACATCCATTATACCATAAACACTTATTCTCGACTTAATTCATATTATAAATTAACAATAAAATAAAAAGTAGAACTTTCCTATTCGTTATAAGAAAAGCATCTAACGATGCGTTAAGGTAGCTTTTCTTGAAACTCATTTACGGAAAGTCCTATTAAATTAAATTATCAGAATTGTAGAACTTTCCTATTCGTTATAAGAAAAGCATCTAACGATGCGTTAAGGTAGCTTTTCTTGAAACTCATTTACGGAAAGTCCTATTAAATTAAATTATCAGAATTGTAGAACTTTCCTATTCGTTATAAAAAAGACTTCTAAAGAAGCATTATTAAATTAATGAAGCCTTTTTTGAAACTCATTGACGGAAAGTCCCGTAAATTAAATTATCAGAATTGTAGAACTTTCCTATTCGTTATAAAAAAAGGAGGTAAATCCGTGAAGTGTATAAATAAAAAAGAATTAAATCTAAGCAATGAGATTCGTTTGCTATGGGAACAACATGTTGCATGGACGAGAATGGCAATTAGAGCTATTATTTTTGAACTTCCTGATGAGAATCTTACTATACAAAGACTTCTTCGAAATCCCGTTGATTTTGGTTTTGCATTAAGACCTTATTATGGCGACGCTAATGCATTTAAATTTAAAGAATTGTTAACAGTTCATCTAACACTAGCAGCAGACCTTGTTAGGGCTGCAAAGGCTGGGGATACTGCAGCAGCGGAAGTGATTGAAAAGAAATGGTATGAAAATGCGGATGAAATTGCTGAATTCCTTGGTAGTATAAATCCATTTTGGGATGTGGAGAAGTGGAGAGAAATGTTATATGAACATCTTGGATTTGTAAAAGCTGAAGCTGTATATATGTTAGAGGGTAATTATGCAGCAAGTATTGACACATACGATAAAATGGAACTTCAAATACTAGAAATGGCTGACTATATGACCTGTGGTATCATTAGACAGTTTCCAAGAAAGTTTTGCTAAATGTTAAACCTATGATTGGAGAAATTTTATCTATTAAAATATTGAAAAACTGAGATCTCTCGACTACCCTCGAGATGACACGAAATGAAATACCCCCAATTGGGCCCATTGGGGGTATACTCATTTTGCTAATATAGCCATTGATTTTTCCTGCACGAAGTTTTGAATATTAAATAAAAATAATACTTCATAAATGTCTCTCTCTTTAATAAATTCTTTAATACTCATGTTGAAATATCTAGGGTCAACTACGTAGATATTTTCATAATGATTTATTAAAAATGGAATAAAACTATTTGCGAAGGAATCCTTTATTAAAAGTATACTTTTACCATTCTTAACTGATGAGTTTATATTTATTAGAGCTTTATCTCCTCCTAAAAAATAGGAGTATTTATCAGTTTTACTTAAAAAACTTTCTTCGTATAAACCATTACTCTTAATTTTATCATTAAATATAATATCAACATTTATATCTTCCTTGGGCTTATATACACTCATCTTGTCGGGTTTCCCTGTATAAAAGTTAGCCTTACGATAATTTGAACCTAAAAATTCATTAGAAACTTCTATAATATCAAATTTATCTTCGCTAATAGGTGTGACCCCTAAAGATTTTAAATAATATTCATAGGCATAAAATGCACCTTTTGTTGTCCAATGATGGTCTGTCTTGTAATAAATGTATCTATCCGACTTATTGTTTAAAACATCTATTAAATCCAAGATATTAATATTTCCATTAAGTGATGATTTAATATCTTCAATGATATTTGTTTCATCAATTACAGGTGCATATAATGGAAGTTTATCTTTTAAAACCTCTTCCTTACTTGGCACCAATAATGCTGTGATGCTGATATTTTTGTTATATTGCCTAAGATTTTCAATAAATGTATTAATATATTTAATATTTTTCTCAAATTGTTCCTTATCTATTTCTTCATCCACATTAAACAAATAACCATCTTTGCCAAAATAAACTCTTCCATTATCCTTCTTTTGCATTGCTAAATCGGAAACAGTTTTTAAGCTAATCCAATTATTCCTACCAATAAATTGGTCTGTCGTATATTTTTCAAAATCCTTACCAAATTTACTTGAAAGAATAGTATCCCAGTTAAAATCAGGGAATGTTTGAAGATATCTATTCTCTTTATTAGAAAATACCTTTGTAGGCGTTAATGTATTAACTAAAGCCATAGATAATAATGTTCCAGCAAAGAAAATACTTCTTAATTTCTCTTTCATGTATGCCTCCTAAAACCTAAAATAAAGAAATGGATTGTAGCTTTGATCTACTAGATATGCTATGGACAATAAAAAAACCAATAAGAGATATATGTTTTCTAATATCCAACTTTTACTCTTTCCCCTAATGCGTCTCCAAATCCTCTTTGGTATATCTGTTGATGCAATAATCAGAATAATGAGCAATATTATATTAGTATATAAATAGTAAATGCTTGAATTGTTGTATATCTTAAAATTTCCTGCTCCAAATAAGATTTTTATATACTGTAATCCTTCATTCAATGAATCAAATGCAAATATAGCCCATGATACTAGAACTAAAAGAATCGTATAAATTCTTCGAATTAATTTAGGTGCTTTTTCTAATAATTTCAACATAAATATCTTTTCTAAAATCAATATAATTCCAAAATATAACCCCCATAGAGCAAAATTCCAGCTTGCTCCATGCCATATACCAGTTAATATCCACACCAATAGTATATTTCTAATATTATTAAGTTTCCCTTTTCTATTTCCACCCAATGGTATATATAAATATTCTTTGAACCATGTGCCCAATGATATATGCCACCTTCTCCAAAATTCTGTTATACTTTGTGATATATATGGATAGTTAAAGTTTTCCAGAAAATTAAATCCAAACATCTTTCCAAGTCCTATAGCCATATCTGAATATCCGGAGAAATCGAAATATATTTGAAAAGCAAAGGCTATTATACCTAGCCATGCTGATAATATTGTAATATTAGAAGCACTTAATCCTCGTACATTTTCCCAAAAGATTCCGATATTATTAGCCAGAAGTACCTTTTTCCCTAAGCCTAGTATAAATCTACTTACCCCTTCAGAAAATAAGTCATAATTTTCAATTCTATTATCTATTTCTTCTGCTACTGTCTGATATCTAACTATAGGTCCCGCAATTAGCTGTGGAAATAGTGTGACGTATGTTCCGAAGGATATAATATTGTTCTGAACCTTTGTATCTCCCCTATAGACATCTATCGTATAGGACATAGTTTGGAAAGTGTAGAATGATATACCTATTGGAAGTACTAAGTTTAGTAAAGGTATATTCACATTAAATATATTATTAATATTTGATATTAGAAAGTCAGAGTATTTAAAAAACCCTAATATGCCTAAATTAATAACTATTGAAACTATTAGCCAAATCTTTGACTTAGCGGTTTCCCCCTTTGATTTGTAAAAATCTACAAATTTACCACAGGTATAATCAAGTACCGTGGAAAATAACATTATCCATATATATTTAGGCTCACCCCAACTATAGAAGAATAGGCTTGATAAAAATAATATAAGATTACGGTATTTCCTTGGGGATAAATAATAAATTGTTAAAACAAGGGGTAGAAAATAAAATAAAAATAAAATACTGCTAAATACCATGAAGGTCCTCCTAGAAAGCATCTAGCCTGATGTTATCAGGCTAAAGTTAAATAATCATTTAAAAAACTTATTTATTACATCTTCTGCTCTTTGAATTTCTGCTTTTGCAAATTCAAGTCTTTCTTCTTCTGTTGCCTCTTGTCTATCATCATGTTTACCAAACATTAGATAAAATACATAGTCTCCATGTCTTACGACTTTAGCTGAATGTGCCTTGGCAATATTCATAGGATATAATAATGCATCTTCTTGATAGTATTTTCTATACTTTTCTAAAGCTGTCTCTATTGCATCTCCTTTACCTTCCTTTGCCTTGATTGCAATAAATGTATCTATACTAACACTCATCAATGGTGCTTCTGATATAATAGTTTCAATATCAGCTTCATCTATTCCCGTAATATTTTTTAACATTTCCATGTTTATTTCTTCACTTGGATAATAGTCTTCACCAAATTCTTCTTTTATTGCTGCTTGTACTTCTTTTAAATCTACTTCTTTTCCAGACTCCTTCTTTGGTGCACATCCCACCATAAATGTTGTAATCATTATAATTGCCAATGTTAAACTAATTATTTTTTTCATTTATTTGTCTCCTATCTATATTGTTTTTGATATCTTCTAAATCGTATTTGTTTCCATAGCTATCTTCAAAAACATTGTTTTCAATCTCTTTAAACATGCTATCTACACCATAGGTTAGATAATATTTATCATCTTTGTTTAAGAAAAATAAATTTCTTTCTCCCTTTTTAAACTTTATAGACATAATATTAGAAGTATCTAAATGTATTTCTTTTTCACCTAAATCCCCATAAAAAATTTCATCTAAGGAAATCAAAATATTGTTTTTACCTATTTTCTTGGTAGTCCCAATTAATACATACTCTGCATCATTAAAATTGGATATTGGGTCAATTACATTCATAATCCTAGGTTCAATTGGTAAGTCAATATTATTTGATTTAAATATTTGATTGTTGAATAATAATAAAGGAAGGATAATAAATATTGCTGCTACTGATGAATACTTTATAAAGTTATTATAAGTTTTTCTCCTTTTAAACTTTTCTCTTTCTAGTATTTCTGCCTTTTTATATATGCCTTCTAGAAATTCTCTATCATTTTTCATCCTTTTCGACCCCTTCCTCTATGATTTTCCTTAATGATTTTCTAGCCCTATGAATTAGAACCTTGGTTTGTCCTAGGGTCTTCCCAAGAATCCTTGTTATTTCCTCATAGGATAAGTCTTCAAAATCTGCAAGATAGATTGCTTTTTCATATTCTGGTTTCAATCTTTTTATACTGCTTATCAGAAATCTCTTTTCTTCATCTCTTATAATCCTATCTTCTAGTAAGATTTCTTCAGAGAATAAGCCTTCTTTATCATTATCAAGGGGCAATAATTTTAACTTGGATTGTTTTCTTACATAGTCTATGGCTTTATTTTTTCCTAAAGTATATATGAAGGTTTTGAAAGTATATTCAAAATTATACTTTTCTTTATAAACATAGACATAAGCAAAAACATCCTGAGCAATATCCTCAGCAATATGAATATCTCCACCAGTAAACTTAGATATAAAATATATTAAATTGTCCTTGTGACGTATAACAAGCTCCTCAAAGGCGCTAATATCACCATTAAGGAAATTTTCATAAAGAAATTTATCATTATTCATTGGAGGCCTCCAATCATCCTTCATATATTATTCGTATATCTTCCTTAAAAGTTACACCTAAAACTAAAAAAATTATATTAATACAAAAAAGCCAGGTTATTACTACCTAGCTTTTTGATTAATATATTAACTTTTTACCCAAATATATTATCCTGGTATACAAATTATTTGACCTATTCTTAAGTCATTAGGATTTACATTCGGATTTGCCCTTACTATAGCTTCTACTGTTGTATTAAATCTAGGTGCTAAATTGTAGAAGGTGTCTCCAGCTCTTACTGTATAGGCTCTTGTGCCTGGAGGACAAGTTGGTGTTGGTCCAACACAATTTACACCAAGTGCAGTCCATGTTAGTATTCCTACTATTCCATCTGGTACAAGACCCTTGCTTCTTTGGAATGCAATTACTGCTGAATGAGTTTGATTTCCAAATATACCATCTATAGGTCCTGGATTAAATCCTTCATTTCTTAATAATGTTTGCAATTCTCTTACTGATGCTCCCTGACTGCCAAAACTAAGTGTAGGACATAAACCTGGTGTTGGTCCGGGTCCTGGTCCAGGTGAGGTTGGTACACATATTACTTGACCTATTTGCAATTTATTAGGATTAACTCCTGGATTAGCTGCTAATAAAGCATCTACTGATATCCCATAAGTTCTGGCTATTAGATAAAAAGTATCTCCTGCCCTAATGGTATGAGATATTGTTCCTGCTGGGCATGCCATATTTAACCCTCCTTCTTTTGGTTACTTAAAACTTTCTTCTCTATATTAAGTATATTCAAAGAAGGTGGATTGGGTTCTTAAGTTTTATACCATCTTTTTTACTTCATCTTCAGGATTGTTTGTAACATTTTTATTGTTCAGCATCTTGTTTTTTATCATATCTTCATTATCGATTACTCCAATTTCACCAGCTATTTCATAATTCATTGCCTTGAAAAAGCTCTTATCTACTTCATGTTTAGGATTTTGCTTCATTTATTTTATACCTCCTTTTACCCTTACATAATCTACATATTGATATTCAATTC
>JAPXKQ010000059.1:3633-13439 GCA_033809995.1 Tissierellaceae bacterium | reverse complement strand
TATGTAAAAATATTAACAGCTCATCTTGGAAGTCTTGATAATCCAATATATATAGATGAACCCCTGTGGAATTATATGAAAGCTGGAAATAAAAAAAGTACAATGGAAATCATAAATTTTGCAATAGATGAAACTCCAATGAAAAGCAAAAAAGAAAGTATGCAAAGAGCTAAAAGATATATATCAAACAATTGGGAAGGAATTAAAAATTTATTTGGGGAAGAAAAATATAGATGTAGTGCAGAAGGTCATATAAGCCATATACTATCTGACAGATTAAGTTCAAGACCAATGGGGTGGAGTGTAATTGGAGCAGATGAAATGGCACGTATGAGAGTCTATAAAGCTAATGGTGGTAGCATAAAAGAGTACTATAGAAAACTTAGAACTGATAGAAAGAAAGAAGAAAAAATTTTAGAGCTTGATAAAAAAGTAATAAATGGAATAAAAAGAACTTATAGCAATATAGATCCGGATATAATGACAGATATGCCATATATATCAAGGACAGAGGGTAGATGGCTCAAAAACATGCTTAAAGCTTCATGTTTTTAATGATTAGTATACTTTAAAGCCAGGATATAAATTAGCCTATTAACTTAGGTTTATTAAGGTAAAGCAAAATTAAAATTACAAATTATTACATTATATGATTATGGAGTTATTATTCTAATATTATTTTGAAAATTATTTTTTATTTGTTTTCCAACAATTACTTGACACTATCAATTTTATATTATATGTTGACAAAGAAGAAAAGATATAATAGAATAACACTGTCAAGCAATTTGCTTGACAGTGTATATTGTGTGCCCAGCATGGGCAACAACTTGGTGGTGAAAGTCCACTACGGGCTTGGTAGTAGGAACCGTTAGCTAAGAGCAAGGGTGTCCACGGCGACGTGGAATCTGAAGGAAGCTAGAGGCAAAGTCCCGAACTGACGAACAGAAACCATATCAGGCTGAAGTAGAGTGGACGAGTTTGCAATACAAAACAAAGTCCAATACTACCCGAACTCTATACAGTAAATATGGCAGTTACATGGGATGAAAGTTGTTGTTCTTACCTGGGGAGGTCTCATGGACAAGGGAAAACAGAGTATGAACCTTGGTTGAAACAAGATTTGTCATGAGAAGTCAGCAGATGCCATAGTACCATGGAAATCTAGATTTCATGGGAAGGGTTGAACCATAGGAGATGAAGTCAATGAAAATTACTGAGAACACGATTGAATGCAGAAAACAGAATAATGACACCATCACCAACCGTGGAGATAGTGTGGAACACGAAGTACACGGAAATGGGCAAAGTGTTTCAAGGATAATTGAAAAGGATGACATCAACACCAACAAACCAAAGGAAAAGATTTTAGAACAAATCCTCTTACGAGATAATATGAATAACGCCTATTTAAAGGTTAAAAGAAACAAAGGAGTAGGTGGAGTTGATAAGATGGAAATAGATGAACTTCTAGAACATTTGAAAACCCACCGAGAGGAAATTCTAAAATCTTTGCTAGAGGGTAGCTACAAACCATATCCAGTAAAACGAGTAGAAATACCCAAAGAAAATGGTAAAACTAGAAAATTAGGAATACCAACACTAACAGATAGGGTAATCCAACAGGCAATCCTACAGGTTTTAAGTCCCAGATATGAGGAACAATTTTCAGACACAAGCTATGGATTTAGACCCAATAGAGGTTGTCATGACGCATTAAAGAAATGTCAAGAATATGCAAATCGAGGATATTGGTATGTTATCGATATGGATTTAGAAAAATTCTTTGATACTGTAAATCAATCTATGCTTATAGAAATTTTATCAAGAACAATAAAAGATAATAGGGTAATATCTCTAATTCATAAATTCCTAAATGCAGGAATTATGGACGATGGAATGTTCATAAAAAGTGATGAAGGAGTACCCCAAGGGGGCCCCCTTAGTCCACTACTAGCAAATATTATGTTAAATGAACTAGACCAGAAATTAGATGACTGGGGCTATTTATATGTAAGATATGCGGATGACCTTTTAATATTTACAAAAAGTAAAAGAGCAGCTGAAAGACAATATGAAAGAGCTAGTAAATATATAGAAGGTAAATTAAAACTCAAAATAAATAAAGAAAAGACCCAAATATCTAAGTTAAGTCAAATAAAATATCTAGGATACGCCTTTTATAAATATGGTGGAAAGTGCAGATTTAGAGTACACCCTAAAAGCATTAAAAAACTAAAAGATAAACTAAGAACTGTAACAGGTAGAAGTAATGGCATGAGCATAGAAGGAAGAAAAATAAAACTCAATCAAATAATAAGAGGTTGGGTACAATATTTTAAATTAGCAGATATGAAAAGTATTATGCAAGACATTGACGAATGGTTAAGAAGAAGAATTAGAATGATAACATGGAAAAGATGGAAGAAGGTTAAAACAAAAGGTGAAAACCTTCAGAAACTTGGAGTAGCCAAAGGAAAAGCATGGCAATGGGCAAATACAAGAAAAGGCTACTGGCACATAGCCAACAGCCATATACTTGCAACAACCCTAACTAATGCTAGGTTTGAAAAACAAGGATATTTAAGCTTTTATAAATATTACCTTGAAGTCAGAGTGTAAACTATGGAACCGCCGTATACGAGAACCGTACGTACGGTGGTGTGGGAGGTCAGTAGATAAAATAATTATCTACTTCCTACCCGATTGATAAAATCCAAGGTACATATTTTCAAATCCTATCATAGACTAGTAGAGGAGGGATTTTTAATAAAAGGAGGAGATGTTTATTTAAAAATTAAGGAAATATGTGATTAGTTATATAAGTATAAGGGTAATAATTATCAAAACTGGAAAATATTAATTATTAAAGGAGGATGAAATGTTTAAAAATCTAAGTAATTTTGGTATGAAAAGAAACTGGAAGGAAGCAATTGCTTTTTATATAGCCTATTTATTGTTAGGACTATTAATTGGCTTTTTAGTAGGAGGTCTAGTAGGAGTAATTAATCCTACAAATGCTTTTGAGGCATCGGTAAGAGCTGGCTCAATTGCTGGAACAATATACGCCTTAATATTGTATTTTACCGTTTATATTAAAAAAGGTATGAACTCATTTTTGTATATTATAATTGGGGTAATAGCTGGTGTAATCAATATATTTACAGGAAACCTGTTTTCACTAATAATCGTAGCCTTCCTTACCACCCGTGAAAACAAACTAGAAAGTGATGTTGATATGGGCAATTCATAAGTAATCGAATATCCTGGTATAAAAGCAATAAGGAGGAATATACGATGGATTATCCTATTGTTTTTATACCAGGACTTTTTGGTTCACTAGGTGATGATGTGATAAAGGGAACTGGAGATTTTTCCTTTGGATTTGCCGAAAGAATCTATAGACCTTTTATTGAAATACTAAACGCTATGGGATATGAGGAAGATGTAGATCTATTCATATCCTATTACGATTGGAAAAAACCAGTATTAGAAGCCGTAGATAAATATCTGTTTCCATATATAGAAAAGATTAAAGAAAAAACCAAAAGAGATAGGATAATACTTGTAGGTCATAGTTTAGGTGGATTACTAGGAAGAGCTTATATCAGCTATTTTAGCCCATCTTCAGTAGATAAGTTGATAATGATAGGTACCCCAAATTTAGGTGCAGTAAATGCCTACTATTTCTGGAGTGGAGGGAAACTTCCCTACTCAAAAATAGAGGACAATATTCTCTATAATGGACTAAAGCTGGGGTTTATGCTCTATTATCATCTATTTAAAGACATAAATCATATAGAGGCTTTAAGGGGTATCTTTCCCATAGTGAAAGATTTATTGCCTAGTTATGGATATGGTAATTATCTATTCTATGAAGAAGCTGGAATAAAAAAAGAGATTTCTATAGAAAATATGTCCATGAAAAATGAATTTTTAAACGAACTAGATAGGAAAACCATCCATCCAGGTAAGCTGTTTATTATAAGTGGAAAAGGGGTTTTTACCAATAAGGAGTATTTAGTGGATATAAAGAATAGAGGAAAAATTAAATGGAAAGATGGAAAACCTATAAAAGCCTATAGGACCAATTATGGAGATGGGACAGTAACTACCTTTAGTACTTTAGGACATTTAGGTGGAGAAAATATTGTGTTAGAGGGAAATCATACGGATATACTATATAGGTCCAAGGATTATTTATCTTCTATTCTAGAAAAGCCAATAGTAAGCCATGTCCAAGAAGAAAAGATAGAAAAGGCATATATTATCTTTATAGAAGGTTGTGATAAGATAGATATTAGAACTTCCCAAATCAGTCAAATATCTAGTAAAGATATTGATATTATCGATGATAGAATCCAAGCTATAAAGTTAGGAAACAATAAGTTCTGGATATTGGTGACAGGGGATAAGGATCTAGAAGTTGAATTAGATGCAAAACCAATTGGAAAAGTTAAGCCTAAAATATATAAGAAGATTATTGATAAAAAGAACATCTAATTAGATGTTCTTTTAGTATTTAAAAGATTTGGTAAAAAAGAAGGAGTTTTACAGGAATTGTGGAATATATGTTTAGAATAATTAAAATAATCTATAAGGAGGTACTTAAGTGGGAAAACCAAATAGTGTTTATTATACTAAATTTGGTAGAAGGATGAGTATGGGATATATTTACTCTGCTCGGAGAATTAATTGAGCTGAAGATGAGGATATTATATATTGGAGGTTAGCATATGAAACTTGGGAAAATAGTTGGCGTAGGTAATACTGCCACTGTATATGAGTGGGAAGATAATAAAGTACTTAAGCTTTTTCATCGGGATTATCCAATAGAATCCATAGAAAAAGAATTCAAAAGTGCAAGATTAATATGGAATATGGACTTTCCAAAGCCTAAAGCCTACAAAATTATTACGTATAATAGACAAACAGGTATAATATACGATAAATTAAAGGGTGAATCCTTGTTGGATTGGTTTGTAAGGACAGGCAATATAGAGGAATGTGCAGTATATATGTCAAAACTGCATAAACAAATACTCCAAAATAAAATTAATGGTGTACCAAATTACAAGGACTTTTTAAGGAATAATATACAAAAGGTCCAAAGCTTAAAAGAAAAAGAAGAAATGTTATATATGCTTGATAAACTACCAAATGGAAACACCCTTTGTCATGGGGATTTTCATCCTGGTAATATATTTATTCATAAGGGACAAGCAATTATCATAGATTTTATGAATATATGTCATGGACACTTTTTATATGATATAGCTAGAGCCGTATTTCTAGTTGAATATACCCCTATACCAGCAGAAGTGAAAGAAAAAGAAAAGCTTTTAAAACTTAGAAAAGCATTAGCAGATTCATACCTTATGGAAATGGGTGTAACTAGAGAAATGATACAGGATTATTTGCAGATTATTATTGCATCAAGAATGGGTGAATTTCCTGATGAGATATAACATATGCAAGAGGGACGGATCTTTTTGCATCTTTTATAGCACTAAATAATCATTTGTTATTTGTTGCCGAGAAATAATATATGGTTTTCTAGAATTAGGCTTTACGTTCAAGTAAATTAAGGGACTTAGAAAACACATCATAATTCAAAAAACAAATAGTTAAGGGGGATATGTTTGTGATAAAGGAAATTGGAGAAGAGAATTTACAAGATGTGGTAAAATTTGCATGGGAACTATCTAAGAATAAAGCTAAGAACAGCTTTCCTAAATTTGAAAGCTATGAGGATATGTACGATGTATTTAAAAAGTCTGTAAATGATGAAAATGATAAAGTTTTGGCTTTCTATGAAAATGGGAATCTGTGTGGGGTATTGAACTTACTCATTAAACCAGAAGATGCTTATATGCAGGGAAATGGAGGAATTTATGCCAAAGATAATTTTTCTAATGTAGCTACACAATTTATTGATTATATTAAAAACAACTATACTGACTATGAGTTATTTTTTGGTTACTCATCAGATAATGATGAAGGGATTAACTATACGGAAAAAATTAAGGCAGAATTAGTTGAAGCTAGTTATACAATGGAATTGAAGAATACATACTTTATCTATACAAATCAATTGAAGGATAATTTAGTAGTTAAGTTAATACCAGATTATTATCAAGAATTTTTAAAATTCCATGACCTTTATAACCCAGACATGTATTGGAATAGTCAAAGGCTATTGGAAAAAATTAATTTATTTGATATCTTTGTTATAATAAAGGAGAACAAGATTGTAGGTTCTATAGTAATAAGTTCTTATGAAATATTAGGCACAAAGGAAGCTGAAATTTTTGCAGTAACTGTAGATAATAAATTTCAACATGGAGGATTGGAATTAGCTTTGTTATCTGAATCCCTTAGGAATATATTTGACAAGGGTGTAGAAAGGGTTCTTTATTTCATTGACAAAAGTGCAAAGGATGAATTAGAAGCAGCTTATCAGATTGGTTTTAAGCAAATTGATGATTACAATTGCTATAGAATAAAGGTATAAGATGAAATTCAGAAAAGATAATATGGTAACATCTAGTTTAGATGGTTATCAAAATAGAAGGAGAGATAAGGTGGATGTTTTTGCTATATTTTATAATAATAAAAATGAAGAACAAGCAAAGCCCATGGCAAAATATATGAGAAACAAGTTTCCTTTCCTTGGTCTTAAAAAGCCAGAAAGGGCAGCATTATCAAAGGAGTTTTTAAAGGCAAAAAGAAAGGACACTGAAATAGATTGGGATTTTATTTTTAAATGTTATGATATGCCAGAAAGGGAGTTTCAATATTTAGCTATAGATTATATGGATAAAGTTAAAAAAATATTTACACCAGATGATATGAAAAACATTGAGAAACTATTGATTACAAAATCCTGGTGGGATAGTGTAGATGCTATAAATAAAACAGTGGGCTATATTGCTATGAAATATCCAGAGGTAAAGGAAGATGTCCTATTGAAATGGATTGAGTCGGAGAATATTTGGCTCAATAGGGTATCTATAATATTTCAACTAAAATACAAGGAAAAAACGGATACTGAATTTCTAAGTAAGGCAATTTTACATAATTCACAAACTGAGGAATTTTTCATCAATAAGGCAATTGGCTGGGCATTAAGACAATATTCTAAAACAAATAGGGAATGGGTTAAAAACTTTATACAGCAAAACCCATTACAACCCTTGAGTGTTAAGGAGGGAAGTAAGTATTTATAAAAAACAAGATAATAGAACCATATAATATAAGTACGAAATAAAAATTAACCTTGAAAAGTGTAACCTTTTCAAGGTTTTTTCGTGTAAGCTTATTGAGGGGAAATGAAGACTATCGTACTGCTTTTTATCTATATGAAGTAGATTGATTTAGTTATAGGGAAATTGGCGAAATTATGGATAGATATTTGCCATAAACAAAAATTCCCATATATAGATCAAGAAAAAAACTGAAAAACTTGTAAAGGAGGGTATAGAATATGAAAACTAAAAAGGCGTTTTTAAATGGGATGTGGCATTAGGTAATTAATTTACCTATCTATTTTATTTTGAAAATATTTAATATAAAAGAAGGGATCCACAAGGCAATGTAGAATAGTAGATATATTCTTTTGTCTTCATGGCAAAGAAGTCGATATGCCTGATTTATTAGATGAAATGGCTATTTTAGGATGTGAAAGTTTATTTATTGGGTTTGAAAGCTTGAATGAAAATGCAATAAAAAATGTCCGTAAAAGTCAGAACAATATCCGGAAGTATGAGACTTTAGTTGAAGAAATTCACAGATGAGCTAATAGTCATGGCAGACAATAATGAATTTGCGACAATCTATCTGTTTCATATGAACTTATATTAAATGGGGGGATATTATGACTAATATGACCAAAAACTGGATTGCCATATCAGGTAGTCCAAGACGGCATAAAAATACTGAAACATTAATGAATTATTACATGGATGAGTTAGAAAGACATGGAAGAAAGGTTGAAAAAGTAATATTAAGTGAAATTGAATTAAATGCTTGTGATGGTTGTGGACATTGTGCTGAAGACAAGATGTGTTGTTATGATGATGAAATCTCTCGAACAATTAATAAGATAAAAGTTGCAGAAGGAGTGATTTTAGGTTCACCATCTTATAATTACAATGTAACACCATATATGAAGGTGTTCCTTGACAGACTATATCCTTTATTCACTTATAAAAATGGTACTTTCAGTAGTGAACTGGATTCAAGAGGAATAAAAGCAATTATAATTGGTGTATGTGCAGGTCCGGATACATTCAGCATGGGATTTACAATTGATTCAATAAAAAGAGTAATGATTGATCATGGAATAGAAGTAGTAATAGAAGAAAGTTATTTTGGAACAAAAAGAAATCCTGTTATGTTCAATGAAGAGATCAAGAAGGATGTTTCTAGGAAATTGGAAGAAGTATTAAATATATAAATAGCAAACAAATTCCATATGTTTTAATAGGCTTGTTGGTGAAATTATTGAAGGTGCAAGAAACAAGAAATTACTGAAGCGAACTATATTAACATTCTGTCCATAATAACCATTAGAAAGGAAGTAAGCATGATAATAGATAAAAAACATGGGAAGATAAAAGAAATTGTTCAAAAAGAGTTATCATGTTCAGCACATAATTTAGACCATGTAATGAGAGTGTATAATTTATGTTTACTATTAGCAGAACATGAGGAAAATGTTGATTTACATGTTCTTATTCCTGCAGCGCTGTTACACGATATTGCTAGAGTAAAAGAAAACAATGATAATACTGGAAAGACTGATCATGCTATTTTAGGCAGTGAAATTGCAGAAAAGATTTTAAGAGATTTAGAATACGCAGAGGACAAAATTGAAGAAATAAAGCATTGTATTGCATCACATCGATTTAGAAGTGGAAATGAGCCAAGGACAATAGAAGCTAAAATACTATTTGATGCAGACAAGCTAGATTCATTAGGGGCTATTGGAATTGCACGTACCTTTATGATATCTGGCCAGTTTGGACAAAAATTATCAACAGACCTGTCCTCAAAGAAATATATGGTTGAAAATACTACCGAAAATGGAAGGTTAAAAGATGTATCAAAGCATTCACCTTTTATTGAGTATGAAGTTAAGTTAAAAAAATACCAGAGAAGTTATATACCAAAAAAGCAAAGGAAATTGGTATTGATAGATTAAACTTTATGAATGAATTTTTTAATAGATTGAGTATGGAAATAGAAGGAATAAGGTTGGTCTAGTTTCAAAAATAAGCCACCAGCAAATAAAATATTGATGTAAAGGAGTTTGGCTTAAAGGACTGATTCAGAGATCTGGCAAATATAAGAGATATAGATATGAATAAAATCAGATATAGGTTAATAAATTTAGGGGGATAATTATGTGGAAAGTAGAAAAGATAATTAATTATGAAGAAAATAAAAATTGGGGAGATGGTTTTTCTCATTTAGGCTTCCATGACTATTTTGGCAATCAATATGGACTTGATTATGATAATAATTGGGTAGGCCAAATAGATGGAAATAATTTGTTGTGGACAATTGGACATAACTCTGGCTTTGAGACTAATTGTCATATTAATTGTGATATAAAAAGTCCAAACTATTTAACAGGATTACCCGATGGTTCACTTATAGTAGTAAGTGGTGGAAATAAAATAGTGTATAAGATAATAATGGAAAATAACAAACCTAAAGATATAGAAGTTTTAATTGATTGTAACAAAATAGGATTAAAAGATGTAGGAAATTGTGAATATGATATAGATGGTAATATGTGG
>JAPXKQ010000059.1:0-3623 GCA_033809995.1 Tissierellaceae bacterium | reverse complement strand
TGTGGATAAATGAAATAACCGGCTGTAGGATATGGAAGTTTGATAAAAAAGGCAATACATTAGAAGTTTTGGGAACTGGGCAACCTGGATTTCAAAGGGAGGAAGTTTCTTTTAATGAGGTACGTTTTAACTGGATATATGATTTAAGGAGAGGTCCTGAAGGAAATATCTATATATTAGATAGTAAAAACTATGCAGTACGGAAGATTGATATAGATAAAGAGACTGTTGAATTAATTGCTGGAACAGGTAAGCCTGGTTATACAGGTGACGGTGGAGATGCTAAAGATGCTACTTTCGGTGGAAATAAAGAGAGTTATTTTGATGGACCATGGTCTTTGTCACTTGATGAAGTTGGTAATATATATGTAGGAGACACCCAAAATCATATTGTAAGAATGATAACGAATAAAGGGAAGGTTTATACAATAGCGGGAAATATCAATGTAATAAAAGGTAGAAAAAATAGAACCAACGAAAAGGATTTGTTTAAGATAAACTTGCCGTTAATTTGTAGTATGGACTATTATGATAGAAGATTGTATATTCCTGAATGGGATGGAGATTTAATTATTTTAAAGAAAGGCAGTAAATAAATTATACTTACTGACGAAGGAGAGATTTGTTATGAAGAAAAAGTATACAGAAATAAATTCTAAAACTATTGACAAATGGATTGAAGAAGGAATGTTATAGAGTGTTAAAGAAAGGTGGGATTCTATTGGCAGGATTAGATAATGGTATTAATTATATTTTCAATGATGATGAAACAACGGTAACTTATAAACTGCCATTTAACCCTCTAAAGGATAAACAACTATATGAGATGTCAATAAAAAATGACTGGGGAATTCAGTTTTCCCATACCATTGAAGAACAAATTGGTGGACAGTTAAAAGCAGGCTTCATACTTACAGATATATATGAGGATACAAATGGTGTAGGTAGACTTCATGAATTCAATGTTCCAACATTTTATGCCACAAGGGCAATTAAATAGTGAGAACTATACACAAGTCTGCAAATGGTTATTTCAGTTAGCTAAGAAGCATAAGATGAAAAGTTATTATTACATGCTCGCCCTAAAAAAATTGCGTCTATAAAGACTTGTGAATACTATGGAGCTGAACTACTGAATATTATAGACGCGCCAACATGGCATGGGTTATATAAAAGCTGATAAAAGAAAACTTGTCAGCATGTCGTAAAATTATAACTATAATTTATATTGAATAATTCCTATTTGAAGTAATGAAATTTCATATTGGATTATTAAAATACAAGGGGAGAATATAATGAAATTTGAAAAAGTATATGAAAGAGGGTATAGTTATAAAGAAAGTTTTTTCTATGGTGATATGTTAGAAGATGCAAAACTATATGAATTTCCTGAAGGTGTTTTTTTGTTGGGAAAGACTAGCGAAGACATGGAGTTATTATGGGGAGTAAATAATTTAGAAGACTTAAAAAATAGCATAGAAAAAATAAAGAAAGATAATCCTGGTATTAAATTTATATTCAGGTATGGAAATAGTATTAATGAAGTAATTGAAAAGGAAAAAATAATTAATCAGTGGGGGTATAAGGGCAAAGAAATTTATGTAGGCTATTCATGCACATTAGATAATATTACATGTCAAGAGGATAGCTCATCTATTGAATACTTAAAGAGAGAAGATATAAATGAGTTTCTCATACTTGATAGAGACCTGTTTGATTCTCTTAATATAACCAAAAATCAGCTAATTACTAGGTTGGATGATGATCATCATATAATGCTAGTTTATAAGAAAAACAAGAAGATAATAGGCTCTATAATAATTGAGCTATATGGAAGAAATAATAAAAACTGCTTTATAAGGAATGTTGGAGTAAGTGAAGTTGAAAGAGGAAAAGGTTTTGGAAAGAGATTGATATTATCTGGTTTAAAAGAAGCAAAGAAAAAAGGAGCATTAAAGGCAATGTTATGGGTTGGATATGATAATATAATTGCAAGAAACTTATATAAAAAAATAGGATTTGTCTTAGATGAGAGTGAAGCAGAAGTTATATTTCAAGTATAATTAAGTTCAGGAGGTAATTATGAATGAAGCTTTTGATTACGGGATTTGAACCTTTTGGAGGAGAAACTATTAACCCTGCCTATGAAGCAGTTAAGACTTTAGAAGACAAAATAATGAATACAGAAATTATTAAAAAGGAAATTCCTACTATATTTTACAAATCCATAGAAGTACTAGAAAAGGATTAAGATCAGCTATTGAAGTTGTTTTGGAGAAATAGAAGAACCTATACCTTGGAGGGAAAACGCTGATATGATTATTAAATTGATACAACCTAAAATGATTATGAGGCCAATGGATACTCGACTTAAAACTAGAATGGCCCCATCCCTTGCATTATTGACAATAGCAAATATGATTCATAAAGAACATACAGTTATAATTGAAAATGAAAATATAGAAGATATTAATTTTGATGAAGCAGTAGACATTGTAGGCATTACTGTTACAGTAGATGTTTTTCCCCGTGCAATAGAAATTGCAAAGATTTACCAAAGCAAGGGGATTCCAGTCGTAGCAGGTGGAATACATATTACTGCATTTCCTGAACAGACCAAAAAGTACTTTGATATTGTAGCTGTTGGATTAGCAGAGAAAACATGGCCTGATATTATTCGAGATTTTCAAAATGGGAAACTGAAAAAAATATACCGATGTAATGGTGAAATTAAAGGTAGTGAGATTGTTTCGCCAGGATATCATTTGATTGATACCAAAAAATATTTATATTGCAATATTATTAGTACAAGTAGAGGATGTCCATTCAGATGTGATTTCTGTTACAATAGCTGTGAAGCTTATAAAACATTGTATATTAATAGGGATATTGAAGATGTGATAAAAGATATAAAAACAATTGGCAAGCGACATGTTATGTTCATAGATGATAATTTTATTGGAAATCCCAAATGGACCTTAGAATTTGTTAGAGCCATTAGACCAATGGGATTGAAGTGGAATGCAGCAGTTTCAGCAAATATAGTGGACATGCCCGATTTATTAGATGAGATGGCTATCTCAGGATGTGAAAGTTTATTCATTGGTTTTGAAAGCCTAAATGAAAAGGCTATAAAAAATGTCCATAAAAGTCAGAACAATATCCGAAAGTATGAGACTTTAGTTAAAGAAATTCATAAAAGGGGGATAATGATTAACGCTAGTTTTGTTTTTGGCCTTGACGATGACGATATTACAACATTTAAGACTACATTAGATTGGATCGTAAAAAATAAAATAGAAACAGTTACATCTCATATACTTACCCCATACCCCGGAACTAAAGTTTACGATGAGTACGCCAAAAATGGAAGAATCATAGACTTTGATTTTTCAAAGTATAATACTGCAAATGTTGTATTTAAGCCAAAAAATATGACTCCTGAGGAACTTTATAATGGATATATATGGATTTACAGACAAATTTACTCTACGAAGAATATATTTAAAAGGATGCCAAAGGCACATAAACAACGAGTACCATATTTTCTATTTAATTTTTTATATAGAAAATTTGGAAAAGCAACTGAAATACTATGTGAACTGATAACTTATGAATGGGTT
>JAPXKQ010000058.1:0-13718 GCA_033809995.1 Tissierellaceae bacterium | reverse complement strand
GTTGGTGCTATAGCGCTTATATTAATTCTAAGCATTTCTATGTTTTCAGCAGTGGGAGTAGGGTTTAAAGTTGGAGAACCATCGGGATTATACTTGAGAACCTATACTGGAGCCGTTGCTGGAAAAGTGGCTATGCCTGCGATTGATAACCTTTTAGGAGGGAACATGAAATGAAAGTCTTCAAAAATATTTTAATATGGCTTTTTATTGGTGTTTTGAATGCTCTTTTGCTTTGGGCGATAATTCTTTTATTTACGCTTGCTAATTATGGTTTAGGAATTGTTATATCTGTTTTTCTTGTTATTACAGATTGGGCAATATTTTCTTCTAAAGCTTATCCATATAGGTATACCTTACCAGCTTTGTTCTTTTTATTTATACTAACCATTTATCCCATTTATTATACTATTGATACAGCATTTACTAATTATGGGACTGGTCATTTATTTACTAGAACAAATGCAATAGATACACTACTAACAGATTCCAGTTATTATTACGAACCAAGCGATCCTAAGACTCTGGATTTTAAAGTGTTTGTTAGATATGATGAGCAATATAAACCTACAGAAGATTTTATTTTATTGTTATACGATCAAGAAGATATGTATTTAGCAGAAAAACCATTGATAAGGCAATGGGACTCAAAAAATAATTTAATATATGCTGAAAGTGAAATGTTTAAGGTACAGAACGATATGGTTATTAAAGAAGGAGCCACTTATGAAATTATTAGGCCATCTGGAAGTTTATCGACCGCTGGTGGTGATTCTATAATAGCTATTGAAAAGGGAGATATTAGGTATACTTACTTTTATTCACCATTAGATTCTACCACTTCTTCAAATTCATCTTTTTATAATTCTGTTTTGCGTCAAAATTATTTAAAATCCCTAGTTTTAAAGTATGAAAACAAAAATTTTAAACTTTCTAGTTCTTATGTTTTTAGAAAGTTTTCAGAGGCATATAGGGTATATGAAACGATGGTTAAAGTAATAATAGATGGAGAAAGAGAAATATACAAAACTGTGGTAGTAAATACATTAACAAATAAAGAATTGATAGAAAAAGATGCAGCATTTTGGGATTATAACGAAAATGGAAATTTATATAGATTGATTGGTTATAAGGATTATGTTGGGTTGAATAATTTTTCGAAGATAATTAAGGATCCAAGAATTTCTGGACCATTTTTTAAAATATTTGGTTGGACATTTGCTTATGCGGCTTTAAGTGTTTTATTTACGTTTATAATAGGATTAGCTTTTGCATTAATATTAAACGATAGTCGATTAAAAGGAAGAATAGTATACAGGACCTTGCTTATAATACCATGGGCAATCCCAGCTTTTATATCTGTTTTGGTGTGGAGAAATGGTTTTTTCAATGAAACTTATGGTGTTATTAATCGTTTTGTTCTTGGAAACTTTGGAATTAATCCTATAAAATGGTTAAATGATCCTTTTTGGGCAAAAGTAGCTGTATTAGTAGTGAATACTTGGCTAGGTTTTCCATATATGATGACTATTACCTTGGGCTCTTTACAGAGTATACCTGAGGATCTGTATGAGGCTGCAGTTATTGATGGAGCATCAAGATGGAAGCAATTTATAAAAATAACCTTTCCTTTGTTAATGGTTTCTGTTGCTCCTTTGTTGGTCATGAGTTTTGCATTTAATTTTAACAATTTTACAAACATATATCTACTTACAGGTGGAGGACCTGCAATGGCCGGTACAAATACACCTGCAGGATCTACAGATATTTTAATATCTTACGTGTATAAACTTGCCTTTGAAGGTTCTCATGGTCAAGACTTTGGATTTGCTTCCGCAATTTCAATTTTAATATTTGGTATTATAGCTATATTTAGTTATTTTAATTTCAAGTTTTCTGGTTCATTTGAAGAGGTGAGCAGATAATGGCCATGATTGAAAAAAAGAACTATTGGTTAAGACATCTAATTTTAATTATTTGTGTTGTAATAATATTGTTTCCTCTAGTTTGGTTAATATCCACATCAATTAGAAGAGATAATGCTGCTTTCTCTCCTAAGTTGTTTTCTAGTAGAATTACACTGAATAATTATAAAGATCTAATAATTCAGAAACAAAATATTCCAGAATTAGTAAATGAATTAACTTCTATAAGTTCGTATATAGGAGACTATAGCAATATTACTATTGAAGAAGCAAAAAAGAAATCAAATAAATTATTAAAGGATTTAGATGCCTACTTTTTAGACACAAATAAAAACTTAGATAGTATAGAGCATCTGTATGGACAAATTTTTTCTCTTTATGAGTCTCAGTATAAAGACCAATTTTATCAAAATATTAATACTATAAGGGTAGAAGATTATAAGAAATTTGAGCAAGAATTTACAAATTTAGTTACTCTTGCAGAAGAGTTGGGAATTAAGGTACAATATTCCAACTTACAAGAATTGATAAAGCAATATTTTTCTCAGAGGGAATCAATAATTTCTACTCTCAGAAATAGCAATTTAAATAAAAATGAAGAATATTATGTAGATACTCTCAATATGCTTTTACAAATACCGCTTAATACTGCTGTATGGAGAGTAAAAACTTACAGAAAATGGGTTAACGAAGAACCAGCAGTAGAACCAATTGCTGAAGAAATATTATCATTAGGAAATATGTGGAAAGATATAGAAACTGAAATGAATCAGTTAATAGAAAGTATTAATGTTCAAGTAAATTATTTGTTTGGAGAAGCCCTTCAAAAAATCTCTGAAACAGAAAGCAAAGTGAATACATTAGATACACATAGTTCTCAAATTGTATCCCAACAAGATACCTTAAAACAAAATAACAAGAAAATATATACAAGATTGGTTGCAATTTCAGATGTCTATATTATGGAGAGAGATAGAATAAAATCCTCTTTTTCTATTTTAGAAAAACATAATCTTGAAAATATTCAAGGTAAAGAACCTGTATTTGGGGAAGATCTGTTGTTTTATGAAACAGTAAAAAAGTTTTCAACCATTATTCCTGATGTATATGATAACTTAAAAACTATAGATGAATTTATTCAAAATGGTTTTGTAGATACTTTATATTTTTACAGTGAAGTCTACAGATTTTTAAATGACAATTTTACCAAAATATATGAGATAAAAGATACTACTGCAATCTCTCCGGTATATAAAGCTATTAAATCATCAACTATTAAAATGTCTGTGTCTCTAGATGAATTACTCCCATTATCCCAAGAGTATAGTAGAAATACAAAAGAATTAGCTAATTTAGGGATTGAGTTATTCAATTTACGAGAGGAAAAGACAATTCTAGAATCTCAATTATCTGAACTCAAAAAAGAATACGAAGAATTGGCTATTAACATCTCAAAAATAGAGTCTTTACCTCAAATATTAGTTTTATTAGAGGCTTCATCTTGCGAAATCACTGATAATTTTGAAGCCACTAATTATTCAACATTAATGCAATCAAAATATTATCCATATTATATACCAGAAAGAAATAGATATGTAGTTATGAATTGGTACAATAGTTTAGTCGAATCAAAGAATAAATTTGATTCTGGTAAAGAAAAGTTAAAAGCGCTTCAAAATAGCTTGCAAACAAACATCGATATATATAAGAATAATTTAGAACATTATCTATCTATAAATTATGGAGGAAACATAGCAACAATAACTCCATTAGCAGAAATGCAAAACTATTACAATACACAATATGGAGTTGCTTCTGCAGACATTTCAAGAGCCGGAAGAATAGTGAGTGATTTATCTGATAAAACTTCTTATAGTGAATTGAAGAAGATGCTAAGAAATGTAGATAAAGATTTATATTTATTGCAACAAGATTGGTCTATTAAAATAAGGAAGCCTTTCATGAGATGGTTACTCAATTCTATCGTTGTTGCTGGAATAGTCTCTGTTTTAACAGTTTTTATGACCTCGGTTGCAGCATACCCATTTTCTAGAATGAGATTTGTAGGTAGAGAACAAGGTTTATATTTCTTACTTATAATTCAAATGTTCCCAGGTGTCATGTTCATGATTGCAATATACGGTATATTAAAGTTCATGGGAGATAGTTTTGGCGTTTTAGGTCTAGACACTATTATGGGATTAATTTTTGCATATATGGGTGGAGTTGCCTATAATATGTGGTTATTTAAGGGATATTATGATACGATACCCGATTCTTTAGAAGAGTCTGCTATGATTGATGGAGCGACTAGATTTCAAACATTTTGGAGAATAGTTATTCCTTTGTCATTACCAGTAATTGCCGTAGTCTTAATTTTGACATTTATGAATACCTTCAACGAGTTTGTAATAGCGAGAATAATTTTACAAAGTGAGTCTAACTATACTTATGCTGTAGGTCTTCAAACTTTTTCAACCGGACCTTATGAAACTGAGTGGGGGCTATTTACAGCAGCGTCACTACTTGGTGCGGTTCCTATGGTAATTTTATTTTTATCAATGCAAAAGTGGATTATAGGCGGTTTGACTCAAGGTTCTGTAAAAGGTTAATTCTAATAAAATTAGGTAATATAATAAAAAATATATCGGTTCGTAAAGAACCGATATATTTTAATTGTGAGCTTAATATTTAAATGTACTATTACCTATAAATTCTCTAATAATTGAAGTACGAGGAATTTCTTCCATTTCAGTTATGGGAAGAAAATAATCAAGGAATCTCAAAAGTCTTTTAGCTTCTGTATATTCGTCAACAGTGTTATCAATATTAAGTAATAAAGGTTCAGCAAACATCTTTAGAACAGCCAGTTCATAAACAAGATGCGAATTGAACATTATATCAGCTTCTTCTTGAAAAGGAAAAATGTTTCGTTGTTCTCCTTTAACAACAGCTGGCCACATTTTAAGAGTGCTTTCGGCAGTATAACCTCTGGAATGATTGTCTCTAACCAATCTTCTAATTAATCTAGTATCAGTGGTAGGAATTCTATTCATACTATCCAAATTCATTTGAGTTAAAGAACTTATATATATTTTAAATTTAGTTTCTCGAGGTATAGACGAAGTTAAAACTTCATTTAATCCATGAATTCCTTCAATAATTATGGGCTGATCTTTTTCTATTTTCAAGGGTTTAGGATACCATGTTCTTCTTCCACTAGTAAAGTCAAATTTTGGCATCATTACTTCTTTTCCAGCTATTAAATCATTCATAGTTTTATTAAACAAATCTAAATCTAAAGCATTTATTGATTCAAAATCATAATTTCCAAATTCATCCCTAGGTGTTTTATCTCTTTCTAAAAAAAAGTCATCTAAAGAGATAGAAATGGGTCTCAACCCATGTACTTTTAAATGTAGCGCGATTCTTTTTGCGCTTGTAGTTTTACCTGAAGAAGATGGACCAGCAATGGTTATAAGACGAATTTTCTTTCTTTTAACTATCTCATCAGCAATCTCAGCATACTTTTTTTCATGTAGTGCTTCTGAAATCCTGATTAATTCTCTAACCTTTTCTGAACCTTGGGAAATCAATAAATTCAATTCGCCGACGGTTTCTATTTCCATAATATTCAACCAGTTTTTGTATTCTTCAAAAGTAAAAAATAATTTGGGAGAATGCTGATAATTTGGAATTTCTTCAGGTTGATTTGCTGTTGGATGAAGTATCACAAATCCATTTTCTACCTTATGCAATTTAAACTTTTGTAAATATCCTGTAGAATATGGGAGATAACCATAAAAATAGTTGAAATATTTGTCTGCATAATAAATATTAACGGTACTTTTTTTGCGGTATTTAAAAAGAAGCGCTTTATCTTCATCACCATTATTTGAAAACATTTCTATAGCATCAAATTTATCAACAGTTTTCTTAACAAACACATAATCTTTTTCAACAATTTCTTTCATTTTATTCTCAATGAGTTGCAAATATTCTTCAGTAGGTATACCGCTTTTAAGTTCACAATATATAGCATCGTTTAGAGTATTATTAACATAAAGCTTATCATCAGGATTAATTTCTTTCAAGGCAATATAAAAAACGAAAAATAAACCTCTTCTATATATTCTTACTCCATCGTTAGTTGTTATGTCACAAAATTGAATGAATCCATCCTTTTCAATTTTTTCAAAAAGTTCTTTTATGTCGTTGTTGAATTTAACATACAAGACTTTCTTATTCTTTTCTTTTTCGTATTGTTTAGCAAGATCAATGAATCTAAATTCTTTAGGAACCTCATATATTTCTCCAGTTTCAGTATCTTGTAAGGTGTAATACATTTTTACAACTCCTTTAACGATAAAAACCCGGCATTTCCCGGGTTCATGGAGCGGATAATGGGATTCGAACCCACGACCCCTTGCTTGGCAAGCAAGTGCTCTACCGCTGAGCTATATCCGCAAACGATGCATAGAAATATAGTATAATCATAACAATTGGAGCAGGCGATGGGGCTCGAACCCATGACCTCCGCCTTACCAAGGCGGCGCTCTACCTGCTGTAGCTACGCCTGCATTTATTCGTATAAATTATACTATATTTAATCGATATCGTCAAGTCATTCTTTAGATTGACTTTTTTTATATAATTTGTTAGAATTAATATACAAATATTTAAAAAAATATGACAAATAATTCATTTTCACAAGATAATATTATATCAGTAACTTATAGTTCGATTCTTTTATTTTGTCAAGCTTCATATAAATTAATCTAGATAGGCGAAGGAGGGGTTATTATGAAAAAAACTGTTGGTGCTATAGCGCTTATATTAATTCTAAGCATTTCTATGTTTTCAGCAGTGGGAGTAGGGTTTAAAGTTGGAGAACCATCGGGATTATACTTGAGAACCTATACTGGAGCAAATAGTTTTGTTGGGGTTACTGCAGCTTGGTCATTTCATCATGATTATTTTCTTGTTAATGCAGATTATAACATGGTGTATCCAAGGCTTTTGGCGGATTTTGATTTTAGTTACGGCGCAGGTGTAGCGATTGGTATGGGAAATGAAATCAATTTTGGTGTAAGATTTCCTTTAGCGCTTAACTACAGATTCCCAGACGTACCTATAATTGTATTTTTAGAAGTTGCTCCTGGTTTTAAATTTTCTCCTGCAACTGATTTCGATTTGAGTGGTGGGTTAGGTTTTTCCTATATGTTTTAAATTATAGTATAAGATAAATAAAATTTAAATAACAATTATTTCTAATGTAGTTTAAGGTTAGTTTTCAAAAAATTTATAGAAAAATGTCACTTCTTACGAAGTGACATTTTATTGTTTTAAGTCTTTTAAAAACTTTGAAATACTTTCAATATCAAGAGTATTTATTACATCTTTAGCTTCAAGCCATCCTTTTTTTGCGATTCCTATTCCATAAGTTATATGGCTCAATCCTTCAATATTGTGTGCGTCTGGGCATATTGCGAAAATTACATTTTTTTCTTTAGCATACTTTATATATCTCCAATCTAAATCAAGTCTATATGGATTTGAATTGATTTCAATTATTTTTCCGTGTGATGATGCTATCTCAATTATTTTTTCCATATCAATATCGTAACCGTTACGTGCAAGAAGCAAACGACCAGTAGGATGTCCGAGAATTGTAGTGTATTTGTTTGTTAATGCTTTTATTATTCTCTCTGTCATTTCTTGTTTATTCAAATTAAAATTTGAATGAACAGAGGCTATAACAAAATCAAACTTTTCTAATATTTCATCTTCAAAATCAAGAGATCCGTCTGGTAGAATATCAGATTCTATTCCTTTAAAAATTCTAAAATCATTATAAATTTGGTTTAAATTATCAATTTCTTTCCACTGTTCGAATAATTGTTCTTCATTAAGGCCATTTGCATAATACGCTGATTTACTATGATCTGAAACACCAAGATATGAATATCCTAGGTTTCTGGTCGCCTCAACTAATTCTTTTAGAGAGTTGGTACCATCACTATAACGTGTATGTACATGTAAAATACCCTTAAGGTCGCTGTTGTCAACTAAATTAGGTATAGTTCCTTTTTCAGCTGCTTCAATTTCTCCCATATTTTCCCTTAATTCGGGTGGAATAAACGAGAGACCTAAATTAAAGAAAATTTCTTCTTCGTTTAGGCATTTTATGAGTTCTTCTCCCTTGAAAATACCATATTCATTCATTTTTATTCCCATTTTTTTTGCTCTATGTCTCATAGCTGTATTATGCTCTTTACTTCCAGTAAAATGATGTAAGGCATATGGGAATTGGTACTCTTTTATTACTCTAAGGTCAACTCCTATACCATCTTCTAAAATAACGCTACTTTTTGTATCACCTTTTTCAACAATCTCCTTAACTTTTGGATATTTTATAAAAGTATCAATGACAGTGTTTGGAGAATTTGAGGCAGATAAAATATCTATATCTTTCACTATTTCTTTTTTTCTTCTTAGGCTTCCAGCTATTTCAGTTTTTTTGGCAACATTTGCAGCATCTAGATATTCTTTATAATCTACAGCTTGTGAATACGCTTCTGAATATAAAAAATGGCTGCTGAATTGTTTTATGAATTGTATACCTTTTAAAATGTTATTCTGCATCTTTTTTCCAAATCCTGGAAGATCTAAAAGCCTGTTTTCCAAGCATGCATACTCTAATTCTCTTACCGAGGTAATATTTAATTGTTCGTATATTGTTCTAATTCTTTTTGGGCCTAAACCTGGAATTTTAAGCATATCTATTAATCCTTCAGGAATAGATGCTTTTAGATCTTCATAATACTTTAATTTTCCAGTTAGAACTAATTCAGTAATCTTTTTATTAAGAGCTTCACCGATTCCTTTTATATCTTTTAATCTGTCTTCTTTTACTATAGTTTCAATGTCTTCGTCTAAAAGTTCTATTATTCTAGCTGCATTATAATAAGCTCTAGATTTAAAAGGATTTTCTCCTTTAAGTTCTAGCAATAATCCAATCTCGTTTAAGATTTTAACAATTTCTTTTTTTTCCATATAGATTCCTTCTAAACATTAATATTCTACGTGAAATTCACCATACTCTCCAATAGGGAGATCTTCTTCTTCAATGTATCTAACTATACTAAATCCATTACCTCTTAAGATGAGTGATTTTAACAAATCAACTTTATCCTCTTCACCCTGGACAACAACTTCTACTCTACCGTCACTCAAATTCTTAACATATCCTTCAAGTTTTAATCTTTGGGCGTTGACTTTTATAAAATATCTTAATCCAACACCTTGTACCCTACCACTTAAAAGCCATTTTTTACTTATCATAATGAGATACCTTTAATATTTTAACTGTTTAGGAGAAGAAATAGTTAGGTGCTTCACGGGTTATCTGTACATCATGAGGATGATTTTCTATAACACTGGCATTTGTGATTTTTATAAATTCAGCTCTTCTTTTTAACGCCTCAATATTTTCAGCTCCAATATAACCCATTCCTGCTTTAACACCACCAATTAATTGAACTATTACATCCTTTACCTCCCCTTTATATGGAACCATTGCTTCTACTCCTTCAGGGACTAATTTTTCATTGGGCACATTTTCCTGAAAATATCTATCTTTACTTCCTTTTTCCATTGCGGCAAGAGAACCCATTCCTCTATATGATTTGAATTTTCTGCCTTGATAAATGATAGTTTCTCCAGGAGCTTCTTCAGTACCCGCAAAAATATTACCCATCATTACTGTAGAAGCACCAGCTGCAAGAGCCTTAACTATATCTCCTGAAAATCTGATTCCACCATCAGCAATTATAGGGACATTGTATTTATTTGCAACTTCAGACACTTTCATAATAGCAGAAAGTTGAGGGACACCAACGCCTGAAATTACTCTTGTAGTACAAATAGAACCTGGACCAATTCCAACCTTAAGAGCATCTGCTCCGCATTCGATTAAATCTTTTGCTGCTTGAGCAGTTGCAATGTTTCCAGCAATAACAGGGAGTTCAGGGAATCTTTCTTTTATTGCTTTAAGCATTTGCATAATATTTTTTGAATGTCCATGAGCAGAATCTAAAACTACAAAATCTACACCAGCTTTTACCAGTTCTTCTGTTCTGACTAAGCCATCAGAAACCCCAACAGCAGCTCCAACCACAAGTCTACCTTTATCGTCACGAGTTGCATTAGGATTTTCGATTACTGAAATTATGTCTTTGATAGTAATTAATCCAATTATTTTGCGTTCTCCATCAATAATTGGAAGTTTTTCGATTTTATTATGGTGTAGAATTTCCCTCGCTTCTTCCAACGTTATATGAGGACCAGCTACTATTAAATGTTCGAATGGAGTCATGAGATCTTTAGCTTTATTTTCAGAATTTCTTTCAAATCGAATATCTCTGTTTGTAAGAATTCCAAGTAACGTCGAATCTTTGTCTACTACTGGTAATCCTCCAATACCATATTCTCTCATAATGTTTTCTGCTTCTTTAATAGTTGTATTTGGTCCAATGGTGATAGGATCATAAATTATCCCATTTTCGGTTCTTTTAACTTTCGACACTTCGTAAGCTTGTTGTTCAATTGATAAATTCTTATGTATGACACCAACAGCTCCTTCTCTAGCCATAGCCTTTGCCATTTTATATTCAGTTACTGTATCCATTGCAGCGGATAAAAAAGGGATTTTAAGAAAAATGTTTTTAACTAATCTTGAAGTAGTATCAATTTGAGATGGCAAAACGGAACTTTCTTGAGGTAATAATAAAACGTCATCAAAGGTAAGGTATTCTTCCATTGCTTTACCTCCTAATTTTAAAAATTATAATTGATAGTTAACTATAAAAAAAGAGGGAATTACTCCCTCGATTGGTGGAGTCGATGGGACTTGAACCCACGACCTCTACCGTGCCATGGTAGCGCGCTCCCAACTGCGCCACGACCCCATTCTTGATTTAGAATTAATTTAATTATATCATAAAAACAGATGATTTTTCAAGTATATATAAGGTATCAAATTATTCTTTACGATTATTATTAAATGTTCTGTGTGATATAATTATAATTGTATTGATAGATTAACAGACAAACCTATTATTCTTTTCGATACCGAAGGAGATACATGGAGCCCTTCTCTCTTTTGATAAAAAACTCCAAAAAACTCGATAAGGGATCTATTTTAAGAATATAAAACTATTATAAAGGTGCGTTTTAATTTCAAAAACTATATAAAATATATGCGGAGGTGTTTCATGAATACAAACTGGGTTTATATAAAAGACTTAAAAAACCATGTAGATGAATTGGTAGAGTTTAGAGGTTGGGTTTGGAATAAAAGAAGCAGTGGTAAAATAGCTTTTTTACAGTTGAGAGATGGAACAGGTTTTATTCAAGGAGTAGCAGAAAAAAAGGATTTTGATGACGAAACATTCGAAAAAATACGGAAAATAAAAATGGAAACCAGTGTAATATTAAGAGGAATAGTGAAAAAAGATGAAAGGTCTCCATTTGACGTAGAATTGAGTATAAAATATATAGAAATTGTTCATGAACCTGAGGAAGACTATCCAATTTCTAAAAAAGAGCATGGTATCGATTTTTTGATGGAAAATAGGCATCTTTGGATACGCTCGAGACGGCAATTTCATATATTAAAGATAAGAAATGAAGTAATAAAAGCCATTCGAGATTTCTTTAATGAGAATGATTTTGTCTTGATTGACACTCCGATATTTACGGGATCAATTGGGGAATCTGCTGGTAACACTTTTCAATTAGACTATTTTGATTATGGAAAGGTTTATTTAGCTCAAACTGGGCAGCTTTATTTAGAAGCTGCTGCCATGGCTTTTGGAAAGGTTTTTAATTTGGGTCCAACATTTAGAGCTGAGAAATCAAAAACAAGAAGGCATTTAATAGAATTTTGGATGAATGAAGCAGAAGTTGCTTTTTATAGGCACGAAGATAATATTAAACTACAAGAAAGTTTAGTAAATTTTATTGTTAATAGAGTCTTAGCAAATTGTGAAGAAGATTTGATTGAAATTGGAAGGGATGTAGATAAACTGCAAAAAGTATCTCTACCATTTGATAGAATAACTTATAGGGAAGCTGTAACATTTTTAAATAAAAAGGGTTTTGATATTAAATTTGGAGATGATTTTGGTGCAGATGAAGAAACGGTAATCGCTTCACAATTTGAAAAACCAGTTTTTGTCGAAAAGTATCCACGAAAAATTAAGGCTTTTTATATGCAACCGTGTAATGAAGATCCAGATGTTGTAATGTGCGATGATTTACTAGCTCCTGAGGGATATGGTGAGATTATTGGTGGTTCCGAAAGGATTTGGGATGAAAAATTGTTAATCGAACGATTAAAAGAGTGTAATTTACCTGTCGAAGAGTATAAATGGTATATTGATTTAAGAAAATATGGAAGTGTGCCTCATAGTGGATTTGGTTTAGGAGTGGAAAGAACAATAGCTTGGATATGTGGTTTAGAACATATTAGGGAAGCAATTCCATTTGCGAGGACACTCTACAGGGTATACCCATAATGAAGTAAAGGAGTACTAAATATGTTTGAAAGAAACGATGAATTAGATAAAAGAATTTTAGATCCTAATGCTAATAGTGAAGATTTAGGGTCTAAAAATTTAAGACCTAAATATTTAAATGAATTTATAGGTCAAGATAATATAAAAAAGAAATTACTAGTTACTATTGAAGCAGCAAAGATTAGAGATGATCAGGTTGATCATATAGTATTAGCAGGTCCGCCAGGTTTAGGAAAAACCACATTAGCACATATTATTGCAAATGAAATAGGATCTAATTTACATATTACTAGTGGACCTGTTATTGAAAGAGCGGGAGATCTTGCTGCTATGCTTACTAATTTAGAAAAAGGAGATATTTTATTTATAGATGAAATTCATAGATTAAATAGATCTATAGAAGAAATATTATACTCAGCTATGGAGGACTTTCAACTAGATATAGTTATTGGAAAGGGTCCATCTGCTAGATCTATTAGAATAGATCTACAACCATTTACTTTAATTGGAGCTACTACTAGATTGGGTTTGATAGCTCCTCCTTTGAGAAGTAGGTTTGGAATAGTTTTAGAAATGGATTTTTATCCACCAAAAGATCTGAAATTGATAATCCAAAGAAGCGCTGTTATCTTAAATATTGAAATCAAGGAAGATGCAGCTTTACTTTTAGCAGAAAGGGCTAGAGGAACCCCTAGAATAGCTAATAGACTTTTAAAAAGGATTAGAGACTATGTTCAGGTTCAAAATAAAAATGTAATTGAAGTCGAAGATGTAATAAATGCGATGAGATTATTTGAAATGGATGAAGATGGTTTAGATAAGATGGACAGAAAGATTCTTAAAACTATAATTGAAAATTATGAAGGTGGTCCAGTTGGTATAAATGCATTAGCTTCGTCTCTTGGAATTGAACCTGATTCAATTAGTGAAGTATATGAACCTTATCTATTACAATCGGGTTTTATTATAAGAACACCAAGAGGGAGGGTGGCAACGAAGAAATCTTACAAAAAGTTTAATCTGGATAAAAAAATATCTGATAAGGATCTTAGCTTATGGAGTGAAATAAATGAATAGCTATTTGAAAGATAATTTATATAGCTTGAGAAAAGAAATACAGGATATTGCTGCGAAATGTGGAAGAGATTATGAGAATATACAAATAATTGCTGTTTCCAAGAACTTTCCTTCAGAACATATAAGAACAATGTATGAA
>JAPXKQ010000057.1:0-13732 GCA_033809995.1 Tissierellaceae bacterium | reverse complement strand
AGCTAAAGCTACTATTATGCCTATTGTACCTACCGCTAAAGCGCTTAAAAACATGCCTTTTACATTGTTATACCAAACTCTATAAAAATTTTGCTTCGTAGCAAAGGTAAGAAATCCTGAAATAATGGTGGCGTTTAAAAGGATATCAAAAAAAACTATAAGTAATGTAGGAAATAGAGAAAAGGAACCTATTACACCACCAGCCCATAAATATAATAATCCAATGCATCCTGTAATTAATATACTTTGAGATACATTGAATACAGTCTTGTATAATGGCGAATTAAATAAATGTACATATCCTCTTCCAGAAACATGTGCCCTTCGAAGTAAGACACCTAAAAATGATACAGTAGTTCCAAGTAATGGTCCACCTACTATCATAGATGCCAAGCTAATTGCAAATCCAACAGAAATACCTACGTTATTATTGGGAAGTAAAATTAATAATGACTCCACTATAATAGCAAGAATTGACCAAAATGCTAACATCTTAAAACTTGGTATTTCATAGTTAAATAATAAATATGAATATAACAGTAATGCTAATAATGAAAGTAATCCAATATAGCTATATGTTTTCTTATTCATTTCCATGCTAATATCCCCTTTGTATTATATGCCGGCTAAAATTTAATTAAACTAGTGTCCAATGAGCACCAGCTGATAAAAGCAATGCAAGTAAACTAAGTAGTGTTAATGTTAGTTTTTTCATCGAATATAGCCCTCCTTTTAGAGTACTATGCCTTTTCGCTATATAAGCATGCTATATTCGCTTCGCTTAAGTTAAAATATTTTATTATTAGCCGGCATTAATAACTGCCATTTTTGAAACATATCTATTAACTGCATCTAAAGTTGCCTTTACTACAGCTTCCTTGAAATCATTCTTTATTAGGCAGGAGCCACAAAATCTTTTTTCAATTCCATCAAACAATCCCATAACTACAACTATTACGGCCTTTTCTGTAGACACTGGGATTGTCCTAATATCTTCCAATATAAAAGTATCACTAATTCCATAAGCTTCTTCTACATTCTTCAATGTAGCATCTACTAACATTCTTTCTACGTTTCTATATGTATTTATACCTGATAGGATTTTTTCATATGTATTTTTATTATCACTTAGGGAAACTTTTACATTTGCCTTAGTTCCACTATTGTCGTGAGATACTGATAATAATTTAAGTCTACATTCTGCCTTTTTTAAAGACTCGTCCATTATTTCTGCAACACTTATTTTTTTATGATCAACTTGAATGTCATATGTAGCCATAAGTACCGATTGTACATCCCTAACTATTTGTTTGGGACTTCTTAATCCATTAGAAACAATATGAATTTCCTCAATAATATCTTTTTCACCTAAGACAATTTTGCAAGAAACAACTGACTCTATTTTTTCTATATTCCTTTCAATTATTTCAAAATTCATATTATCCCCCACCATTCTTTAATATTATAATATAAGAAAAGCATCTAACGATGCGTTAAGGTAGCTTTTCTTGAAACTCATTGACGGAAAGTTCTTTATTACATTAATTAGAGTAGAACTTTCCTATTCGTTATAAAAAAGGCTTCTAAAGAAGCATTATTAAATTAATGAAGCCTTTTTTGAAACTCATTGACGAAAAGTCCCGTAAATTAAATTATCAGAATTGTAGGACTTTCCTATTCGTTATAGAGATAGAAATGTTTTGACCTCGTTATAATGATATTAACATTATTTAGTAGACCTTTCAACATTAATATTACAATTTTCTGTTTATTTTGAGCATTATTACCAAGACACACCATCCAATATGTCTTTTTTAAATCAATTCAAATAACATTTTTACAGCTACTATTAATGACATAGTTACGAATATTGGTTTAATAAACTTTGCACCTTCTTTGATTGCAAGTTTTGAGCCAAAATAAGCCCCTAAAATCATAAACAATGCCATAGGTATTCCCATTAGATAATAAATCTTGCCATTTATAGCAAACATCAAGAGGGACGCCATATTGCTAGTAAGATTCATAGCCTTTGCATTCCCACTAGCTCGTACAAAATCAAATCCAAAGATTTTAATAAGTCCAAAAATCATAAAAGACCCAGCACCTGGTCCAAAAAATCCATCATAAAAACCCATAAAAAATGCAAATATGGAACCTATAATAAGTATCTTTTTATTTACACCATCAAAATTGTCTTCCATACCAATGGATTTAGAAAAAAAACTATAGATTCCTACACCTAAAAGTAATATCAAAACCATTGGTTTTAAAATATTTGAATCCAGTAAAAGTACTGTTTTAACACCAGTTACAGCTCCTAAAAATGTAAATGGTAATATTCTCTTTAATATATCCTTATCAGTTTTCCCAGATTTGGTAAATCTTATTGTACTTGTTAATGAACTACAAGATGATGAAAATTTATTTGTACCAAGTGTAAAATGCGCTGGAAAGCCTACTGCGAAATAGGCTGGTACACTAATAAGTCCACCTCCGCCTGCTATTGAATCAACAAAAGCTGATAAAAATCCAGCCGTGCATAAAAATATAATCTTATAAATTATGTGAGCATTTTCTAACAATTTATTTCCCCCTAACTACTTTCATTATGTACAATATATTATATGGTACTAGCTTTTGATGCCTTTGTAAAGAAAAACAAATATTATAATTTACTTGATAAAAATTTGACAATAATATAATTATATTGTATAATTTAAATGTCTTATCCCCCAATTATTTAAGCCCCCTTAAAAAGCAAGACTGAGTTCTTACCTTTTAAGAGGGCTTAATTTTATTATATTTCCGTGGATTTTCTTTTAAAAATAGTATATGGTATTATTACTTTCCTTCCTCTTGTTCCGTTTTCAATTGCATCTACTAATAAGTACAAAGCTTCTTTCCCTAATTCTACAGAATTTATATCTACAGATGTAATAGGTATATTAGAATGTCTAGACAAAGAACTATTGTTAAAGCTTGCAACGGAAATATCTTCAGGTATATTTACACCTAGACCCTCTAATAGTCTGACTGCACCATATGCAACTAGATCGTCTGTTACAATTAGAGCATCTGGTCTAGGATTTAAATTTACAATCTTCTCCCCATATTTATATCCTGTTTTCTCATCAAAGCTTCCCATAAATAAATAGTCCTTATTAAATTGTAAATTGCTTTCAGCCAATGCCTTTATAAAGCCTTCAACCCTTTTTTGGGTCACCATAAGATTTCCATCTCCAGCTATCATTGCAAAGTTTCTTCTCCCAGTCATGCTCAAATATCTTGTCAATTCGTATGCTGCCATATAATTGTCATTATCTACATGATTAATATTTTCAGCATATTTGTATGGGGAACCAATTAAGGAGAAAGGAAAATCAATGGAATAAAGATATTCTATGCATTCATCATCTACTTTACTTGACATAAGAATAATTCCATCAACCTTTGAAGCCCTAATAAAATTTTGAATGACCTTTAATTCTTCTCCCTTTCCCGAATTAGTCGACAAAAGAATATCATATCCCGTTTTGGAAGCACCATTTACTATCCCTCTTAATGCTTCAGGAAAAAATGGGTTTAAAAGTACATCTTCTGATGTTGTTGGCATTATTACACCAATATTTCCTGTTTTTTTATTTGCTAAAGATCTTGCTATGGCATTGGGATAATATCCCATCTCCTCCATACAGTTAATTACCTTATCCCTAGTTTCTTTGCTAATCCTAGGATTATTAGATATAACCCTTGAAACAGTCGAAGGTGCTACACCAGCCCTTTTAGCAACATCTCTAATAGTTATAGTTGTTTTTTTATCCAAATTACACACCCACTAATTAAATGTATTTAGTTGATTCTATCACCTGTAAGTGTATCAAAGAAGTGGATAGCGTTTATATCAAATCCGAAGGTATGCTTTTCTCCTTCGTTGTAGCTATAATGTCCAGGTGTCGAGATTATTAGCTCATACCCATCTTCTAGCCTTGCATATAGTATTTTTTCTTTTCCCAACATTTCAACAACATCAATAGTACATTGGAAATTGTCACCAAAGTGTCCCCCACTTTCAAACCTTTCTGGTCTTATACCGACAGATACTCTTTTGCCTTCAAAATGAGATAATCGTGCTCTATCAACCTCTGACGGTAAAATATTTATAAGTCCATTATTTGAGATAAATCTTCCATCTTGGATTTTTCCTTCTATTATATTCATTGTAGGCGATCCTATAAATTTCGCAACAAAAATATTTGCAGGCTTATTATAAAATTCATCAGGTTTTCCGTCTTGTTGTATTTTACCTTCATTCATAAGAATAATTTTAGTTGCCATGGTCATAGCTTCAACCTGGTCATGAGTCACATATATAGTAGTTGTTCCCAGTGATTTGTGTAGCCTTACCAATTCAACCCTCATATGTTCCCTAAGTTTTGCATCTAGATTTGACAAAGGTTCATCCATCAAAAATACCTTCGGATTTCTAACGATAGCCCTACCAAGGGCAACTCTTTGCCTTTGTCCTCCTGAAATATCTGATGGCTTAGAATATAGATATTCTTCTATCTGTAATAGCTTTGCTGCTTCCATGACTCTGTCATCTATTACCTTTTTTCTTTCCTTTCTCATGGACAATGAAAAAGCCATATTCTCATACACAGTCATATGTGGGTATAATGCGTAAGATTGAAATACCATTGCAATATCTCTATCCTTTGGCGCAACTTTATTTACTCTTCTATCATTAAAAAATAAATCTCCCTCAGTTATGGAATTAAGCCCAGCTATCATCCTTAATAATGTTGTTTTACCACATCCAGATGGACCTAATATAACACAAAACTCTTTATCATCTATCTCCAAATCTATATGACGTATTGTAAATTCTTCACGCCCTTCATACTTTTTTCCGATATCTTTTAATGTAACTCTCACAATTATCCCCCCTATCTTAACCTTTTATTGAGCCCCTTGTCAATCCAGAAACCAGTTGTTTTTGAAGTGCAATAAATAAAATTACAATTGGTACCGCAGTTAATAGACCCCCTGCTGCAAAGGCTGGTTGATTAATTGTCCTAAAGTCATTAATTAAGGTAAACAAACCAACTGCTAATGTATAGGATTTTGGATTTGTCAACAAAACTTTTGCCATTAGATAATCCATAAATGGTACAATAAATGACCACAGAGCAATAATAGTAAGCATTGGTCTTGCTATGGGCATTATAATCAATCTATAGACATCAAAATTTGAACAGCCATCTATCTTAGCCGCATCATCTAATTCGGGAGAAATCGAGTCTAAATACCCCTTTAGTATAAATGTATTTGAAGCTATTCCTCCACCAGCATAAATCAATATAAGCATAAGTTGCCTTGTAAATTGTGGGATTATAGCAGATACAATTGAATGCATTGTAAAGTATGCGGTAATTCCTGCAAATGTTGGTATGGTTTGAATCAACATTATTGCCATAAGTGAAGCCTTCTTGCCTTTAAATCTATATCTTGAATATGCATATCCAGTAAAGGATACTACAATCAAAGTCAATATAGCTGTAGCTACAGAAATAATAATCGTATTTTTTACCCATGTAAGGTAGAGCGTCTCTGTAAAAAGATATTTAAAGTGTTTTGTTGAGAATTCAAATACACTATTTAATATCAAGTACTTTTCCTGCTTCCCATTGAATGCGGATACTACCATTTGGTAAAGAGGCCAAATGATGGCAAAACACCAGCTGATTAGTAATACATAACTAAATACAAATCCTATTTTCCCTGCTATTGTTAAAGGCTGTCTATCTGAAAGATATAGTTTTTCTTTTCTCTTAAACCGTTTCATTATAATCTACCCTCCTTAAATCCCTTAGAATTTCTAAAGCCTAAAAAGGCAAAGAACATAAGGCCTATGGATATTATTATAGTTATAGCTGCCCCAATTGCTTGATATTGATTTTCCATTGTTAGTTTAAATATATAGGAAATCAATAAATCTGAGGAACCCGCTAAATTTCCATAGCGATTTGGGTTGAAGGGTCCTCCTCCATTAAATAGATAAATTATATTAAAATTGTTAAAGTTAAATGTATATTGTGTAACCAATAGAGGTGAAATCTGGAATAATACCAAAGGTATTGTAATCCTCCACACCTTTTGCCAAACAGTTGCACCATCCATATCTGCTGCTTCATACAAATCTGATGGTATTGCCTGCAACACTCCTGTTGTCAACAAAAATACATAGGAACTGCCAAGCCATCCCTGAATAGTTATAAGGGCAATTCTTGTTAAAAGGGGATCATTTTTTACCTCCATATGTTTTCCAACTATTCCACTGATAATTTCAGTTAGGGCACCCGTAGGGGAAAACATAATACTGAAAAACATCGTTGTTATAAAAGCTGGTACTGCCCAGGGTAATAAATATATTGTCCTAAAAAATCCCTTTCCTTTAATTCTTTCATTGTTTGCTATAAGAGCTAGTACAAAGCCTATAAAAATTGCCAAAGAAGTTGCTACCAACGTCCAAATTATAGTCCATACTAATATCAACCAGAACACCTTCCCTGCAAGACCTTGACCAAGTGCTATAAGCTTATAATTTTCCAAGGCAATCCACCCAAATTTAGATTGATTTTTAGGGTCCATATTGGTAAAGGATAATAATGTAGTTGTTATAATAGGGACAAGAACGATAAAAATAATTATCAATAATGCAGGTAAGGATACCAAATAAGGGAATCCATCTTCCTTTAAACTGGTCCATGTCTCATACCAGCTTCTTGGTCTTATGCCTTTAATCTCCTCCTTCTCCACCTTTAGAACATCCTTAAAGGAAATTAATATAGCCAAAATTGCAAGAATAACTAATATAATGGCTAATATACCTTCAATCATAAAAATCATTGACTTGTGTATCCTAGCCCCACCCTTTGCTAATGTTATAAGTCCTGCTATACCTTGCCCCTGATAATTTCCGTACCCTAAAGCATAGGGTATAGCAATAAAATAGGTGAAATATGACGTAATTAAGAATAAACAACCTTTGATTTTTTGACCATTTAAAATTTGCCCCAAGCCTGGAATTAAAAATGTAAAATAAGCGAATAGCGCCCTTGTTTTTAATGTCTCAACTGGGGTTCTTCTTCGTATATCAGAAATATTGGCATTTAATACACCTATCATTCTATGGGTTACTTTTCTTATTTCATATTTTTTACTTTTGATTAGTTCACGATTTGCTTTATGCGGCGATTCGTAGGATTTTATTTTTAATGATTTTTTATACCTTCTTTTTAGTTCCTTAATCCCATTAAGTTCTGCTTTTTTAGAGATAACACCTTCACTTCTTTTAGTGACTAATTTTGCTTTAGCTTTATGAAATTCTTTTTTGCTCTCTTTTTTAAAATTCTTTAGATTTATTTTATTATCTGCTATGTCTTCTTTATTTAATTCTGATTTCTCTTTCCTTGCAACCTTTAATATTTTTTCATTTTCCTCTAAAAAATTAATTATGTCTGGAATTTGCTCCGTTATAGCCTTGTTTTTTTTATATTCAAATTCTGCATCATAGCATAAATCTACATAGTCTTTATAGAAATTACATAATTCAATGCTTCTAAATAGTCTAAGTTTAAGTTTTCTTGTTTTATTTGATATGTTTTTATCTAGTGTATTTACAAATTTACTCTCTGTAACCTTTAAATCTTTTATAAATTCTGTCTCAAGTTTTTTAAAATTTGATAATTCAATATTGTAGGAATGTTTATCTTTTTTATCTATTAAATCCTTCAATGCTTTTTTTAGTTCTTTTTTTTCTGCACCTTCAGAATCTAATATCCTTTCCTGAAGATTTGCAACCTCATCCAAATACAAATTTTTTCTTTTATATGCATTTCCTATATCATCGTATAATAACCTACTGTAATTTGCCACTTCCTTGCTCACCACCCTTATTTATTTTTATTAAGCAGCATGGATATAGATAATAAGGCTAAGAATAATGCAATGTATCCAATTATTGTTATATAATAGAAAATTGAATTAAGGTTAAATTCTATAATTGTATAAGCCAGTCCCCCCAATATAAGGACAGTCCATACAAAAATAAACAACTGATTAATAAAAATTTTTATATATGCCAAATAAGCATTTAGACTTAAAGATATGGGAATTATTATCTTGAAAAAATAGAAGATTAAATTCATCACGACATAATCATTAAATGAATTGTTTAAGCCTATATCTAAGCCTGATACCCATTCATTATATAAATTTATATCCTTCACCTTTATCATTGTTGCAAATGATTCTGAAAGGATAATCAATGCACATGGTATTAAAATATAGTAAAAGTTCCTTACAGGTAATTTTAATCTTGATTTCATAGCATCAGCCTTTCTAACAAACGAACCCTCCTATAAAAAGGGAATAAAGGATCCCCTCTATTCCCGATTAATTTTTGTTAAAAGTTGCCCATCATCGCAGTAAATGAAGCTTGTATTTCATAGTATGCTTCTTCTACAGTCTTTGGATTAACAGCTGACCATGAAAGCATAGCATTTTTCCAAGTATCCCATACTGAACCCCATTCTGTAAATAATGGACGAGCAGGTGCTTTTTCATATGAGTTGATTACTGACTCTATAACCTTTTTATCTGTATCGGAAAGGTCAGAATTCAAATATTCCTCTACGCTTACGTTTTCTAATATCTTGCCTGTTGCCTTGAAGAAATCTACTGCAAATTCAGGATTTACTACTTCCTCTATAAATGCTTGTGCCAAGGCCATCTTATCTGCGTCCCCTTCATTACGTGAATTGACTGCTAAACCCCATCCACCTCTCCAGTGTGCCAATGGTTTTCCATAAACTGTAACTTGGTTTATAGGTAATATTATTAGGTCTTTACCTTCCCCAGCTAAATTTGAAAGATTTCCTGTTGACCATGGTCCTTCAAGTCTTAAGGATGTTGGTCCACCTGTTGAAAATGCTGTATCCATATAACCCCAAGCTGCATCTTTATCCCATAGGGATGTTCTTCCTGCTCTATGAGCCTTCCAATAATTAAATAACGCAGTTAATATATCTTGTTTATCTTTATCTAATTCTGCAAAGTCCTTAGTAAAATCTGAGAATAGGTTTTCTGATGCATCTTTTCCTAATAACTCAATATTAGCTGCATTTGTAAATGATACCCCAAACCATGCATCAAATACTGGTACCAACATATCCTCAAATTCTAATTCAGTAAATTCTATTGTCTTTGTCAAATCAATACCTTTTGCATCTGCATTTGCCTTGTTTGCAAAGATGATCAATGTTTCAATATTCATTGGAAATGCTAAATATTCTCCATTGATATTGAAATAACCTCCTAGACCCCTATCAAAATTACTGAACCCACCTAAATTTTGTGCCATAGATTTTGCATCAATAGCTGATAATGCTTCATTTTTTGACAGTCCATAAATTCTATCTGCAGGTATTGCAAATACGTCTGCTACGTCAACATTTGTAACGTCAGTTGCATCTAGAATGTCTAAATGGTCAAAGGACCCTGTCTCAATAAATTCAATTTTTGCCTTTGGATTTTCAGCTATTACCCTTTCTGCAACTTTTTCATAGTATTGTCTCCAACTTGATTCTACCTGTACTGAAATAGATGCTTCTATACCCTCATCTACAGGCTCTTGTGCACTTGTATCAGGAGTTGTCGCTGGCTCAGGATTGCTATCAGCAGGTACCTTTTTGGGTGCACAGGCAGTTAATAATAAAGCTAAAGCCAAGATTAGTGATAAGAAAACTCTTTTTTTCACGATAAATCCCCCTTATTTTTTATTCTTTTTTCTAAATCAATGCATTCTCTGTTTCCGGATCAAATAAATGAATTTTATTTGGATCTGGGATTACTCTTATGATGTCCCCTGATTTAATATTGGTAGTTGCATTTGTTTTAATTGTGTGGATTTCATCCTGTACATGAATGTGCACGTGGACTTCACTACCCAGCAACTCAGTAACCATTACCTTTGCCGTTAACCCTTCTCCTTCTGTAAATTCAATATGTTCTGGACGTGCACCAAATATTACTTCTTTCCCCGCGTATGGTCTTAGAGTTTCGTTATTTTCTTTTTCTATAGGGAATCTGAATTCTCCGTATTCGCCATTTATCCCCAATAAATAATATTTTCCCATTTCCTCAACAAGTGTTCCCTTATAGAAATTCATTTGTGGTGAGCCTATAAATCCTGCTACAAATAGGTTGTCTGGTTTATTATATATTTCTTCAGGGGTTGCTACCTGCTTTATTACTCCATCTTTCATAACACATATTCTACTTCCCATGGTCATAGCTTCAGTTTGGTCGTGTGTAACATACACAAAAGTAGTCTTTAGCTCATCGTGTAACCTTATGAGTTCTGCCCTCATTTGTACTCTCAACTTTGCATCAAGGTTTGATAGTGGCTCATCCATAAGAAATACCCTTGGATTCCTTACTATAGCCCTACCTAGTGCTACCCTTTGCCTCTGTCCACCTGATAAGGCTTTTGGTTTTTTATCTAACTGTGTATCTATATCTAAGGTCTTTGCCACTTCTTTTATCCTTCTGTCGATTTCCTTTAGATCCAATTTCTTTAGCTTAAGTCCAAATGCCATATTATCGTACACGGACATATGAGGATAGAGGGCATAGTTCTGAAATACCATTGCTATATTTCTATCTTGTGGATCTACTTTGTTCATCAATTCCCCACCGATATATAGTTCACCAGAGGAGACTTCCTCTAGACCAGCAATCATTCGCAGAGTAGTTGACTTTCCACATCCAGATGGTCCCACCAGTACCATAAATTCCTCATCTTTTATGTCTAGGTTTATGGATTTTACTGCTTCATAACCGTTATCATATATTTTGCTTACATTTTTCAAAGTAATTTCAGCCATTATTCCCCCTCCAACCAATCTAATATATACCAAGAAGCATCTTGGATTGTACCAAATACAGCATCTGCTTCACCTAAATTATCATATCCTATACCCAGTGCAATCATACCCGCTGCCTTTATACTCTCTATTCCTGCTTTAGCATCCTCTACTCCCAGACAGTCCTGTGGATTAACTGAAAGCATTTCAGCTGCTACAAGAAATGGGTCTGGATATGGCTTTCCACGTTCTATCTTTACAGGATCTGTTATGGCGTCAAAGTATTTTTCAATCTCCATACTCTTTATCAACTGGGGTGCATTTTTACTAGCTGATACTAGACCTATTTTGGTCCCTCTTTTCTTCAACGCTTCTAAAAGTTCCATAACACCTGGATAGAGATTGTCACTAGAAAAAGATGCTATAGATTCTAAATAGTAATTATTTTTTCTGTCTGCCAGTTTTAATTTTTCTTCTTCAGAGTATTCTAGTCCAAAGTGGTCCAATATCAATGCAATTGCCTCCATACGTGATATACCACGTACTTTGTCACGGAATTCTTCTGGCAATTCGTAGCCTAAATCTCTGCACATTCGCTTCCATGCCTCGTAATGATTGTCAGAGGTTCCAGTCAATACTCCATCTAAGTCAAAGAGTACAGCCTTTTGTCCTATAGTTATCTTTTTACCTCGTAATATAACTTCTACAGCTGCCCCTGAAATTTTCCTTATATCCACATCTTCTCCATTGATGAAAATCTCAAGAAGTGATTTTCTCCACGTAAATCTAAATCTTACTCTACCTAACTTTTCAGGAATATATGGGTCAATATAAAGACCATCTTCTTCAATTCTAATACCACCAAATCCTCTCAATACAGAGGTTAGTGATCCACCCATATTTGCCATATGGAGTCCGTTTGCTGTGTTTTGATTAAGGTCTTTCAAATCCATATAGACTGAGTCCATAAAGTAATTATAAGCCAGTTTTTCGTCTCTTATCCTACATGCCATAAGTCCACTTACACATGGTGATAGGGAAGAGTCATGGGTGTTAATATTTTCGTAATAATAAAAGGTACGCCTTACGACCTCTTCATCCTCATCCGGTAATAAATATAGAGCAAGGACCGTATCTGCCTGTTTTAATATCTGATATCTATAAATTGTCAATGGATGATAATGTAATAGCAAAGGTCTTAAGCTGTTTTCCATAGGCCAAGAAGGTTTTGTTAGGAATGTGGAATCTTGGGCAATTATGCCTTTTTCCTCATCATATATAAAAACCATTTCTTCTGCTGCCTGCTCCATATCCTTAAGTTCCTCATCTGTAATTTTCAACTTTTCCTTAAGTCTAAACCAATCCTTTGGCCTTTCTTCCTTAAGGATTTCCCAAAGCTTTACAGCCCACTTTAGATTATATTGCGCCATCTTATTGGTGTAATAGTTGTCAGACACCATGGCAGTATATTCATCAGGTCCTGTCACACCATGGATATGGAATCCATCACCCTGAAAGGAACCTATCTCCATAGCAGTTCTTGCTGTTTCCAACAATAATTCCATGGTATAGTTGGCTAAAAAGTCCATATCCTTATTGGCAAGCCACCACTGAATAAAGGTATAAGCTATGTCAAAGTTAATATGGTATTGAGCTGAACCAGCAGGGAAGTAACCTGATGATTCAATTCCCGATATGGTTCTCCAAGGAAAACAGACTCCCTTTCTATGTCCCATTTCCTTAGCTCGTTTTCTACCTGCATCTAGGAGATTGTATCTATAGAGCAAAAGATTTTTTGCCCTCTCTTCATCCCAAAGTAACCATACGGGGAATAAAAATATCTCCGTATCCCAGAAATAGTGACCTTCATAGCCTTCACCCGATAGACCTTTTGCTGCAATATTTCCATAAAGGTCTTGGGTAGTAGATTGTAGCATATGGAATTCCATGAAGTCCATTGCATTATCCAATTCTTCATTGTCCAAAAAGTCTATGGAACATCTGCTGTTAAAGTTCTTTAAATATTCTCTTTGCTCTTTATATAATTCTTCTTTGGGAATAAAATCAAAATTAATATTTCGAAGGCTATCCCAATACTTTACCATTCGATTTATTTCCAACCTTCCATTAGATATAAAGCAAATTTTCAGTCCTTTATCATCTAATTCCCAAGAGGAATCAAATTCCCCCTCATCTTTAAAATTCATTCTTACTTGCAATCCAGACCTTATGGTCTTTAGCCAAATATACCCCTCGTTAGATTCATATTGTGCTTTGATTACCTCCACTAAGGGTATCTGAGTAGGTGCAATACGAGGATCTTCTTTACTTGAAACATTGGAAATATTAAAATCTATATTGTTTATGATTTGAATTTCTCCATCATAGACAATATTTAGCGTCCATGTTCTCAACCCCTTATGTGCCAGAGAAATAAGCTGCTCAAAATTAACTTCTGCTATCTTTCCAACTTTAGTCTCATATTTATAACTACGGCGAGACAATCCATCTTGAAAATCCAGTTCCCTTTTAAAATCTTCGATCTTACCGTCAATAACCACTTTTTCTCCATCCAGAGTAATGGTAATCTTAAATAAATCTAAAAGGTTAGGCATTCTATCAGATTCTAAAGGAAATCCCCATGCCCATTCTGCATGAACCATTGGTACTCGCTCATATATTCCGTTTATATAGTTCCCTCTAACTGAATCAGGGTATTCAAATTCTTCCAAATATCCCCTTGTACCCATATATCCATTTCCAAGTGACATTAAAGTCTCCAATAGTGGCAATCTATCAAT